>JANQFM010000561.1 GCA_028277865.1 Acidobacteriota bacterium | reverse complement strand
GCAACTCCGTGCAAGTGCGGCACAGCCAGGGCGGATGTTGACGTCTTGGCAGCAGGCAGCTCTGAACCCGAAACCCTGAATGCCAAGACCGGCTACAATGACTCCCCATGTTCGACATTCAACCCACTGTTGAAGGCTGGATCGGCCAGGGCAAGGACGTGGCATTGGCCACGGTGGTGCAGACCTGGGGGTCCGGTCCCCGCCGCGAAGGGGCCAAGATGGCGGTTGCTGCAGACATGCAGATGATGGGATCGGTGAGCGGCGGGTGCGTGGAAGGCGCTGTGGTGGAAGAAGCCCTTGCCGCATTGCAGGACAGGCAGCCGCGGCTGCTGCACTTCGGCGTCAGCGACGAAAACGCCTGGGAAGTGGGGCTGACCTGCGGAGGTGAGCTGGCGGTCTTCGTCGAGCCCGTGGACCGCTCCTGGTGGCAGTCCATTTGTGTTGCCGCAACCCACCACCAGATCGCTGCGACCGTTTTGGTCCTGCAAGGCGGTCAGGCAGGCCAAAGGGTCTTGCTGATCGGGGATGAGGCGGTGCCGACAGGTTCTTCGCTGGCGGGCAAGCAGGGTCAAATCCTGGCAGAGACGGCCCGCAAGGCCATTCGGCAACGCCGATGCCTGCGCGAGACGTGCGACGGGCTGGACGTTTTCGCCGACCTGCAGCTGCCCCGTCCCCGCCTCATCATCGTGGGAGGCGCCCATGTGGCTGTCGCCCTGCAGTCGCTGGCTCGGGAGCTGGGCTTCCGGGTCATCCTGATCGATCCCCGACAGGCTTTCGCCACCCGCGAACGCTTTCCCCAGGTTGAAGAAATCATCCACGAATATCCCCATGAAGCTCTTCCGCGACTGGGATTGGACTCGGAGTCTTACGTCGCCGTCCTCACCCACGATCCCAAGATCGACGACGGAACCCTGCTGCACGCCTTGCCCAGCCCGGCGGCCTATGTGGGCGTGTTGAGCAGCCGCAAAACGCACCGCAAGCGGGTGGAGAGGCTGACCGGCCAGGACCTCGATCCCTCCTTGCTGGAAAGGCTGCACGTGCCCATCGGGCTCAAGATCGGAGGGCGGGCACCGGAAGAGATCGCCCTGTCCATCTTGGCGGAGATCGTCTCGGTGCGGGGGAAGAGGGGAGAGAGGGAAGGGGGATAACCGCAGAGGGCGCAGAGAGAAGATGCAGAGAAGCGTAACGAAATCTTCTCTCCGATCTCTGTGTCCGCTCTCTGCGCCCTTGCGGTCCGCTCCGGAAAGGAGTCTCCATGTCTGAATACAGTGTCATCATCCTGGGTGCCGGCAACACAGGGATGGCCGTCGCCGGGAAGGCCCGCAAGGAGGGCCGGTCGGTTTTGGTCATCGAGTCCAGGGAAGCAGGAGGGACATGCCCTCTGCGCGGCTGCGTGCCCAAGAAAGTCCTGGTGGCGGCCGCCGAGGCCATGCAGTGCATCGAGTCCGCTTCCGCCCACGGCATCACAGTCGGAGCTGGCCGGCTGGACTGGGAACGGCTGATCCAACGCAAGCAGGGTTTCGTGGAAGGCGTGCCGCAAGCCTTCCAGGCCAGCCTCTCCAAGCGGGGCATCGACTACCTGTCCGAACGGGCCCGCTTCGTGGCCCCGGATGCCGTGGAGGCGGGAGGCCAACGCTACCGCGCCCGCCATATCGTAATCGCCACCGGATCCAAGCCCCGCCAGCTCCCCATCGACGGCTTTGAGCAAGCCATCACCAGCGACGACATCCTGGATATGAAACAGCGTCCTGAGTCGCTGGTCTTCATCGGCGCCGGCGTGATCGGGATGGAGTTCAGTCACGTCCTGGCCCGCGCCGGCACTCGGGTCACCATCCTGGAAGTCGCCGATTGCCCCCTGCCCGGACTGGATAGAGACCTGGTCGACGGCCTGAGCGCAGAGACCCGGAGGCTGGGAGTGGAGATCTTCACTCAGGCCCGGGTCCAGTCCATTGATGCCGCTGACGGCGGGCTGAATGTCCGCTTCGAGCACGAGGGGACGCAAAAACAGGTGGAGGCCGAGGTGGTGGCCAACGGCGCCGGGAGGGTGGCCGACGTGGAAGGCCTCGGCCTGCAGGCCGGCCAGGTCGATTCCGACAACGGGAGGATTCGAGTCGATGCCTACCTGCGCAGCGTCTCCAACCCCAAAGTCTACGTGGGAGGGGACGCCTTGGCCTCTTCGCCGCAGCTTTCTGCCCTTGCCAGCTATGAAGGGCGCCTCATCGGCCACAACCTCACTCAACTGGTCATGGAAAAGGCCGACTATTCGGCGATTCCCAGCGTGGTCTTCACCGTCCCGGCACTGGCTTCGGTGGGGCTGACGCAAAGTGAGGCCGAGCAAAAAGGGTTGGATTTCGATACGCGCTTCAACGACATGAAGGAATGGCGCTCAGCCCGCACCTACGCCGAGAATGCCGCCCTCTCCAAAGTCCTTCTGGAAAAGGAAAGCGGCAAGATCCTGGGAGCCCACCTGCTGGGGCACGGCGCCCAGGAAGTCATCCACACCTTCGCCTTGGCCATGAAGTACGGCATCTCAGCCGATGACCTGTCCGACTTCATCTACGCCTATCCGACCTTTACTTCCGACGTGCGCTTCTTGATTTGAAGGGATGGTTTCATTCGAAGCCGCAAGACCACTGGAGAGCCATCCGCCGCCTCAGGCATGGGAGTGCCCCTATGCTGATAGCGGAATCGGCTTGAAAGTGCCATGAAGAAGAGCCGCAATCGATGCAGCATCTCCCCATCCGTTTTGCCCGGTACAGTAGCTCTGAGGAGGCCTTAAGCTCGACTTCAACAACGATTCTACTTGTGCAAGCGGTATGGGGTATTTGTATGCAGTCACACTGCCGAGGACTAATGCTGAGACCTTCGTGGTGCCGCCAACATATCGAGCGAAGTCTTCATAGTTTCCTATTCTGTCAGAAAATCGCTCCCAGACAGGCGCAGGACTGTCGATAAAGACATCCTCAATAACGGCCTCGCCTACAAGCTCCTTCTGGGGGCTCGTGGCATAGAGCCCAATGCTGCAGCCCTGCCACTTTTTAGGAAAACTCCTTCGAACCTCAACTTGCTTCCGGCCCGACAGAATAGCTGATGCGAATGAAGGCTTCATGCTCATAATGAGCTCGGGGCCGAGGTTGTAGCCAGCAACCGAGAAGGACTTCTTGAGTTTGGGCAACTTGGAAATGACCGAATTCCAAACTACCTGGAATGGAGCTTCGCAGGCGAGTTCTGCCTCTCCTTGCCTGTACTGCCTTGTCGCTCGTTTCGCCTGACGGAAACCGAACGAAGAGAAGAAATCTGACTTGGCGGCCCAGAGTCCTTCAGGAAGGGTAAAATGGATTCTCTTGGCACCAGCATTTCGACAATCCATTGTCATGATAGCAAAAAATATTTCCCCAATATGTTTATCACGAAATGATTGCCTTATTCTCAAGTGGCAAAACTTCGCGTCCCGGTTCAATTTAATAATCGCAGATACCACAGGTTCTTGAAGCTCATAGCCCATATAGGCTACGCGAGTACCTGCTAGGACTCCAGGAAGCACTTTCGTTTTGAACCAGTCTTGAATATCTGGATACTGGTGCTCGACTTCTGCCAAAAGCTGCTGCATTTCTGAAGTCCTGCCTGACTCGAATTCAATATCCGACGGACGCAGCTTCACAATACTGAACTCTGGTCGCCTAGGAAAAAGCTCCTTTTGATGCAACGAATCTGCCCTCCGTTCGACCTACTACCTCCGTGAACCCTGCACTATTTGTTTCAGTATTTGTTCACCACATTGGGATTATACATTGTCTCCCCCGACAAGGGGATCCAAGCACAGCCATAAAAAGCAATTTCGCCTATTTTCATCCCTTCAGTTTGCAGGTGCGACCTGCCCTCCCTCTCCTTTTTCGAGACGCTTCGGCCAGTTGCCAAAGAATTTCGAAAGCTGCAAATTCTGACCCTCGTAGGATCGGTCACTCCTCTCGGAATCGCGCGACATCCGATAGAATATCAGCTGAGCCATCTTTTCGCCATCCTTCAAATTGACGGGGAAGTCGTGCCCTCGAACCTCAAAGATCAGTGGCGTCCCGGCAGCGGTCCCATAGCCGAAGTGAGGATGAACGAAGCCGGCATAGTGAATCCGCATTTCTCCCAACGTCTCGTCCGAGGCGCGACAATAGACGGCAACGCCGGGCGGCAAGCGAATACGCTCCTTCGACCTCAAGATGTAGAAATTCCCGGCTTCAATTGTAAATCGTTTCCTATTGGAAGCTTGCAGCCTCCAATACTTCCAGGGCTCCGGTTTCTGATCGGTTTTCCAGAGTCGTACCGGTTCTTGATTCTCTTTTCCTCTCTTTACAAAGAAAGCCGAGGCAGGAAGGCCGGCGATTTCGGCATTGGTTAAGTCAAGAGACAGGGAGGCATCAGTGTTCCCGTGTCCGAGAACGCATTTTGAAATCTCAGAGCCCTTGAGAGCACAGTTATCAGGATTACCGATGAAGAGTCGCAGTTGCGACAATGAGATTCCCGCCTTTACGATCACGTTGAATGTCATCGGTGTTACTTCCACGTACAAATCACCAGTGGTCAGGCTTTCCGGTTGAAAGCCCTCGTAATGATACGATCCGTCTGCGATTAGTCGAGCCAGCACATCGACTCGACCCACCGAACTTTTCGCCGTCGCTTGGCCGAAGATGTTTCTATCTTGAATATCTCTTGGGATGAGACGCTCGTGCAATGGAAAGACGTATGTCTTCCCGGCATTCAATCGATATTCTTGGCTTTTCTTCATCCTTTGGCCGTACGTCTTCAGCGCGTCGTGGTATTTTTCGCCTTGCAGAGGCTTCACTGAACCAGCCTTCATGAGATAGCAATCTTCCGACAAGTGCAAATCGATCGCTGAACTCCCAATCGCGTGATTGTCGACAGCAGCGTTCCGAATAGTCCGGTTCTCGCATAGCCACTGCACTTGTTGCTCGGAAAGTACTCCGGGAATCCAATCTTTCCAATCTGCGCTTTTCGATGCCATCTTTGACAGACCTCTCTTCACAAAGACTTCTCTCTGCTTGTAACGATCAGCACCGGAGGGGGAGTTCCCTCCTCGCGGAAGCCATCCTCAAGGGATTTACCATAGGGGTCTGCTATTCCAACTTCGTGCATTGCCTCTGAGATCCGTCCTTTTCTTAGAGGGCCTCGGTATATCCTGAGATTTTGTGCAGTACCTCTTCTTCACTCATACTGCCGAACCATCGCTGATTCGATCCAGAGGTGTGGCAGCAGGCAGCAAGGCGGACAGGAAAGTGTCCCGCCAGGCAACCCAGAGCCGTGCCAACCAGCCAAACTGATCTCTGTGCTCGGGACCTGGCGATCTCCTCTTCGTCGCTTCCCTTTTTCTTCTTGATCAGTTCGGGCTTTGGCTTGGCGGGCGCAGTGCTGCTCACCTACCTGAGGCGCTGAGCCCTCGCAACGTCGTTTCGCAAGGGCCAGCTCCAAGATCGTTCCGGTCCATACTCGCCATTCCAGGATTATCGCTATACTTGTGCAGTTGAGCAGAACGCCGGAAGAGAAGGGAGTCCTCAGAATGCGGCAGCTTTCGGTTTCCAGTGCCTTTTTTGCCGACTCCCTGCACCTGAAGCCTGGAGCCTGCCTATGCGCTACTTCTCCTACCGCCACGTGATCGGCTTTGAGGAGACCAATCTGGTGGGCAACGTCTACTACGTCAATCACTTACGTTGGCAGGGCCGATGCCGGGAAATGTTCTTGCGTCGGCACTGTCCCCAGTTGATCAACGACCTGGGGCAGGATTTGGTGCTGGCCACCACTCGCTGCTCCTGCGAATATTTCACCGAATTCTCCGCCTTTGACGAGGTGGAAATCCGAATGTTCCTGGCCGAGATGCGGCAAAACCGGGTCACGATGCGCTTCGAATATTGGCGGGTCGGCGAGGGAGGCGAGGAGTTGGCGGCGCGAGGCGAGCAGCAGATCGCCTGCATGCAGCGCCGAATTGACGGAGTCGCCCCGATTCCCGTCCCCCAGGCGCTGCGCGAGGCTTTGATGCCTTTTGCCAAGTAGGAAAAACGGAACACGGAAGAATCGGAAACTGCGGCCGCTTTGCCCTTTCCCTCTGCCCTGCTCCCAGTTTCTCCTTGCTCCCTGTTCCCTCCAACTCGGCAGTGATTCATTTGCAGCCGCCCTATCGAGGACACGGAGATATGCAATACCGATTTTTCACCGCAGATGTCTTTACCGATCGAGCCTTCGGGGGCAACCAATTGGCCGTCCTTCCCGACGCACAGGGTTTGGACGACCACCGAATGCAGCAGGTTGCCCGCGAGTTCAATTTCCCGGAAACGGTCTTCGTCCTTGCGCCCCAGGACTCCCGGTACACACGAAGGCTGCGCATCTTCACCCCCGGCTATGAAGTGCCTTTTGCGGGGCATCCCACTGTCGGTACGGCTCATGTGCTTTCGGCCACAGGGGAGGTTCCCCTCAACTGCGAGCAGACTCGGATCGTGTTTGAAGAGAAGGTGGGGCCGGTGCCTGTCTTGATCCGAGCCGTGAATGGGCAGCCAGTCTTTTGCCAGCTCACAGCAGCCCAGCCACCCGAGTTCGGCCCTCCTCCACCGCAGGCGCCTGCCATTGCGGCAGCCATTTCTTTGCAGCCTTCCGACATCCGTCAGGGCGAATACGCACCCCAGATGGTGTCGTGCGGCCTGCCTTTCCTGTTCGTCCCCCTCAAAGACCGCCGAGCTGTGGCCCGCGCCCGCCTCAACCTGGATGCCTGGGAAAAGGAGATTTCCCAGATTTGGGCGCCCTACATTTTCTTCTTCGCTTTCGACCCCGAACTGGAGGGATCGGACATCCGGGCCCGAATGTTCGCTCCCAGCGCCGGAATCCCCGAGGATCCGGCCACCGGCTCAGCTGCCGCCGCCCTGGGCGGATACCTGGGCGTGCGCGCCGAGGCGGCCGATGGGACTTTGCGGTGGCGGATTGAACAGGGCTTCGAGATGGGTCGGCCCAGCCTGATTGACATCGAGGTCGAGAAAAAGATCGGCCGAATCGAAGCCATCCGGGTGGGCGGTTCCAGCGTCATGGTCACGCAAGGGACCATCGAGATTCCCTGACAAAACGGCGTACATGTACGGCCATACATTTGGTGGGGCCGCATTCGATCCTAAGAGGAAACCGGAGACCGGAAACCGGAGACCGGCAGCAAAAGAGGCAGGGCAGATCGCGGCAGCAAGGAGGCAGGAGCCCTTCCAAAACCTTGCTGTCTCGGACTCTGCCGGTTTTCGGCCACCTTGCCGGTCGTCTTCTGCGTGCGCTTATCATTTCAAAATTTTCTGGACTAATCGGTTCAGAAATTGGTAACATGCCGGGCTTAAGGAAGGCAAGATGGCAAGGCAGCGCGGATTTGACCCACAAGAGGCGCTCAATCATGCATTACTGATTTTCTGGAAGAAAGGGTACCGCTCCACTTCCTTGAGGGATCTCACCCGGGCCATGGGGTTGAGCAAGAGCAGCCTCTACGACACCTATGGCGACAAGCGTCAACTGCTTCTGGCCACCTTGAAGCGCTATCAAGACTTGGTCATCGAGCCGATGGCAGCCGTGCTGGAGAGCGACCGGCCGGGCTGTGCTGCCATTGAGAGCATCTTTCAGGACGTAATCGCAGGTGTCCAAAACGAAGAGGTCAAACGAGGCTGTTTCTTGACCAATTGCGCTGCCGAACTGGCGCCGCATGACTCCGAGGCCTCTCAAGCTGTCAGAGACGGGTTCGCCCGCCTGGAATCCGCTTTTGAGCAAGCCATCCAGCGCGCTCAGGTGGAAGGGGACATCCCGGCTGGAAAGGACTCCTGCAAACTGGCCCGCTTCCTGGTCAGCAGCCTCAATGGCATGCGCATCGTGGCCAAGGCCAATGCGGATCGGAAGTCACTTCAGGATGTGGCCGATGCAGTCCTCTCCACCCTGGGTTGAAAAAGCGATCCACTATTTATCCTGTGCAAATCGTACGATCGGTTTGCTAGCATCGCTTCATGGGGCGCGGGAGAAGCGTCCGCACAGCCACAATGGAAAAGGTGGAAGACCGGCTGCGCATCCCCTTCGACCTGAATTTCCGGAGGTTCTCGCCAATGGTCAAAAAGATTGTCGGATTGGTGCTGCTGATATGGCCGTTGGCCTGCGCAGGAGCTGTTGAGGAGGAGTCTGGGTCGGTGTTGGCCCCCGGGGGATTGCGGGTCGAGAAGGTGAGGGTCCGGCTGCTGCCGGGCGGACGGGACGGAGCGGTTTACCTGGACGTGATCAACGGCTCTGATGGCCCAGACCGGCTTCGTCTGGTTGAAAGCCCCGCCGTCGAAGACATCCAGACTCACGAGAGCTTGGATGAAGGCGGCGTGGTGCGTATGCTGGCACGCCCGGACGGTTTCGAGATCCCCGCCGGCACCAAGGTGGAATTGAAGGAAGGCGGTAAGCACCTCATGCTGCTGGGCATCACAGACCCGCCTCAGACGGGCGAAAAGCTGCTTTTGAAGTTGCACTTCGACCGGGCTGGGGTGCTTGAAGTCCAGGCGCCGGTGCAGATATTGGGCGAATGACATCTCAGGAGGCCGGAAACCGGTGACCGGAATCCGGCAGAAGGCTCTGGGAATGACGAAACCGCCGAGGCCTGGAAAACCCCTGGTCGCCGCGAATTGCCCTCCTTCCCTGTCTGCCGGTCTCCGGTCAGCGGTTTTCGGTTTCCCGACTCGCGAGAGTGCCGCCATACTTGCGAAAGGGCACTTTGTGAGCCGGGCCGGCCCGCGTGTTCTGCGGGCCGGCCCGTCCTGGGGGAGGAGGGGAGGGGGTATCCCTTTTTTCTTGCTCGAAAGGTTAGATGCCGTGGGCATCTGTAAAGATCAACTCGATTGCGAAAAAATTCAGAAAGTTGAAGGCGGAGCCCGCCAAGCCGGCTGACCGAGCGCAACGCAGTCAGGGCGGTTGATTGTTCGCTGCGCTCACTAAGCCGCTTCGCTCGAAGGCGGCTCCGCAGTAGAGAACCCGTGAGAAATCCAGGTTAGTGCCCTTGGTGGCTCGGCGGCACCCCCTCTCGAGATGCGATTGGATTCGTTCTGTGGTTAAATGCCTCTCAGGGCAAGCACTGTTGCAAAGGGAAGGACGCCATGGAAGAGCAACTGGGCAAGTACCGAATTGAAGACCGCCTGGGGCAGGGCGGCATGGGCTTGGTCTACCGGGCCTGGGACACTGCGCTCAACCGCACGGTGGCCCTAAAGACCATCCAGCCTCACCTGCTTGCCAATCCGGAGGTCAAGACCCGATTGCTTCGCGAAGCTCAGGCGGCCGCACGCCTGCAGCATCCCAACGTAGTAACGGTCTACGAATTCGGTGAAGAGGAGGGCCAGCTCTTCATCGCCATGGAATACGTGCGCGGACAGAGCCTGGCCAAGCTCTCCAGCCTGGAGCTTTCCCTGGAGCGCAAGCTGGAGATCATGGCCAGTGTGTGCCGAGCCTTGAACTATGCCCACCAGGAGGGAATCGTTCACCGCGACATCAAGCCCAGCAACATCCTGATCGCTGAAGACGGGACGGTTAAGCTGCTCGACTTCGGCATCGCTCATCTGGCCGGATCCCAATTGACCCGCACGGGCATCTCGATGGGCACGCCCGAGTACATGTCCCCGGAAATGGTGGAAGGCGACGACCTGGACCGCCGTTCGGACATCTTCTCCTGCGGAGTGCTTCTCTACGAGCTGCTCACATCCACCAAGCCATTCCACAACGAGCGGATCACCACCACCATGTACAACATCGTCCACCTCGATCCGCCCCCCATCGGACAGAGCCTTCCAGTAGCATCCGGCGCGCTGGAGCGACTGGTCTCGCGGATGATGGCCAAAAAGCCCGAGGACCGCTGGGCATCGATGCAGCCTGTCCTGGAGGAGTTGGAGCACCTGCTCTCCGAGGCCATGATGAGCAGGGCGATCCAGGCCCGTGAACTCGGCGATCAATTCGATCAGCTTCGCCTCAAGTTCGAAGCTGCTGATCT
>JANQFM010000506.1 GCA_028277865.1 Acidobacteriota bacterium | reverse complement strand
CGCTTTGCATCCTGTCAGCAGGTGTGCCAAAAGAGCGGATTTCGCGCCAAGACGCAAAGACGCAAAGAAAAGAAGCCTCGTATTCAAAGTTGATACCTTCCTGTTCTTTGAACTTTGCGCACTTTGCGTCTTTGCGCGAAACTCCCCTAGATCAGGCTGTTCTTCTCCGCCCCGATGTACTCCGCCGTCCGCGTCGCCAGTGCCTGGATCGTCAAGGTGGGATTGGCCGCCGTCGATGTCACGAAAACGCTGCCGTCGCACAGGAACAAGTTGGGGACGCTGTGGCTGCGCCCGAACGAGTCCACCACCGAACGCTGCGGATCCTCTCCCATGCGGCAGCTGCCCATCAGGTGTGCGCTGCCCCGCGCCGGACTGCGGTGGCTGGCGATGGCTCCTGCGGCTTCGAAGATCGCTTCGGCCATCTGCATGGAGTGCTCGCGCAGCTTGAGGTCATTGTCGCCGTATCCGTAGGTGATGCGCGGCAGGGGCATCCCGAATTCGTCCTTTTGATCGGCGTCCAGTGTGATGCGGTTGTCTTCGTCGGGAAGATCCTCGCCGCCCAGCCAGAGGGCCGAATAGTGGGGATAGCGCGACATGAATCGGGAAAGGTCCTGGCCCCACAGGTGACCCATGAAACCGTTGGCGATGGAAAGCGGACCCACGAAAAAGGACTCCATGGTGTAGCCGCGTGCGAAGCCCCGTTGGGCGTCGGTTTCGTAAAAGTCCTGAATGATGGTGCCCTGCGGGAGCCCCTTGTAGCTGTCCAAACGGCGTTCGAACTCGCCGAAGACGGCCGCCACCGTGTTGTGCATGAAGTAGCGCCCCACCACTCCGTTGTGGTTGGCCAAGCCGTCCGGAAAGCGGCTCGAATCGGAGTTGAGCAGCAGGCGTGGCGTGTTGACGGCGTTGCAGGCCACGATAAAGAGCTTGGCCCGCTGGCGCTGCTCACGGCGGTATTCGTCGAAATAAATGGCTTCGGAAACCTTGCCCTGAGCGTCCGTCCCAAGCCGACGCACCCGGCAGTTGGGGCGGATCAGGGCACCGTTTTTCTCGGCCCGCGGCACGTAGACCAGGTCGACGCTGCTTTTCGCCGTCATGCGGCAGCCTTCGAAGCAGAAACCGCATTGGTTGCAGGCGAAGCGTCCGTCGTAGGGCTGCGAGAGGATGGCCAGCGGCGCCGCCACCGGATGCAAACCCAGCTTTTGTGCGCCCTGGATGATGACTTGGCTGTTGACGTTGGGTGCGTGGGGCGGCAACGGATAGGGTCCGCGCGGTTCGTCGAAGGGATTGGTGTTGGTGCCCGAAACGCCCAGCATCTTTTCGACCTTGTCGTAGTAGGGCTCCAGGTCGTCGTAGCCGACGGGCCAGTCCTCGCCCACCCCGTCCAGCGTCTTGATGCGGAAGTCGTTGCGGTGCAGGCGCAGGCAGATTCCGGCGTAGTGGACGGTTCCGCCGCCCACCGCCTTGACCATGAAGATGCGCATGGGGTCTTTGCCGTCCAGCACCATGTCCTGTCGCAGCAGCAGCCGTCGGGCGTAGGCCTCGTCGTTGCGGAAATCCTTGAAAGGGTCAAAGCGCGGGCCTTCTTCGAACACCACCACCGAAAATCCCTGCCGCGACAGTTCATAAGCCAGGACGCCCCCGGCCGCTCCGCAGCCGACGATGCAGATATCGTAAAGCTTGTCCGAATCTTGCATCATCCTTCGTCCTGCCCTGGGGTTTCGGGCCATTGCTGGTAGTCGGGATAGCCGGTGAACTGCGCCCGTCCGCCGAATCCGATGGCCTTCCAGACCAGGGGATGTCCGTAGTAGCCGTCCACAAGCTGGGCGCGCAGCTGGTTGAGGAATTGGGCCGGCGAAACCGACTGCCAAGCCTCGGCCCGTCCTTGGCCTTGGCGAAGCGTTTGCAGGATTCCCAGTTGCTGCTCGGAGTCCAGTTTTTCAAAGCTTTGCCTGTCGCCAAAGCGCAAGGCCACTTCTTGCCGGATGCCGTTCAGGGCTTGTCCGAGTTGTTGGCTTTGTTGTTCGGAGGCGTATTGCTGGTCGAGGTAAGCCAGGAGGTTGGCTTGCTGCAGCGAAGGCATATTGGCCTGAGGCGCCAAAATGACCATTCCCAAGGCATCAAGTAAGCGGGCGTCCTGTCCGGAAAAGCTCTGAAAGGCCGTCTGAGCCCCTTGCGGCTGTCCGCCTTCTTCGCCCGGACTGCTGCAGCCTGCCCAGAGCAGCCCGGATCCGGCACCCGAAACGGCCAGAAACTTGCGTCGATCCAGCTTTTTCTTCATCGGGGAGGGGGTCGTGTCTTGAATTTTTAATTTTAACCGCGCACTCGCACCATTGAGCATAACCCCAAAAATTAAAAATTCAAGACACGATCCAAGGGCCGCCCGTTTGCTATGATGAGGTGATTCGGAAAGGAGTCGAGCCCATGACTGAGTGGCGTGAATATCTGACTTCCGACACCCTCATATGCAGTGGACAGCTATGTGCCAGCGGTACGCGTGTACTGGTCACCAATATCCTCGACAGTTTGGCTGAGGGTGCCACCCGAGATCAGATCCTGCGGAGCTACCCCTCTCTGAGACCGGAGCATATCGATGCAGCCTTGGCCTACGCGGCGGAACTCGCACACGAAGAGAGCCTTCTCCCGCTGGTTGAGGCATGAAATTCAAACTGGACGAAAATCTCCCCACGGAACTCCTCGGTGAACTCCAAGCAGCCGGTCATGAGGCCCAATCTGTCTATGATGAGGGACTCGTGGGTGCTGCAGATCCTCTTATTCTCGAAAAGATCAAAGAGGAATCGCGAATCTTCCTGACAATGGACAAAGGTATCGGAGACGTTCGACGTTATCCGCCCAACGAATTTGAAGGAATAATCTTATTTCGTCCAGGGGCTTCAGGCCGCAAGGCTGTATTCGAATTCGTTCGCACTCGGCTTCCGCAAATCCTCGCTTTGAAGCTTCGAGGCCGCCTCTTGGTCGTCACAGACAAGAGGATCCGGGCGAGATAGCCTTGGGTTCAAGCATAGACGACTCCCTGGCCACCCTCTTATCTTCTCTCCGAACTCTGCGTCTTCTCTTTGCGTCCTCAGCGGTTAATCCCCCCAGACGATCCCCTCCACGCCTGCCTCAATCACCGTCCCCGCCTCGCCCCGCAAAATCGCGAAGGCATCATCCAAGGCGCCAATGCCGGCCTTGCGGCCATCCGAAGCGACGAAACGGCAGGCCGCCTCGACTTTCGGCCCCATCGACCCTTCAGCAAAATCCATATCTTCAAGCAGCGAAGGAGAGGCACGCCGGATGGCACGCTGCCGATCCGTCCCCCACTGATCGTAAACCGCCGGGACGTCGGTGAGCATGAGCAGCCAATCCGCGGCCAGCCCTTCAGCCAGCAAAGCCGAGGCCCGGTCCTTGTCCACCACCGCTTCGACCCCTTGGATGGCGCCGCTTTCGTCCACCGCCACCGGAATGCCTCCTCCGCCTGTACAGACCACCAGCACGCCGTGCTGCACCAATAGGCGAATGGTGGGCAGCTCAACAATGCGGACCGGGCGCGGCGAGGCCACAACGCGCCGGAAATGCCGGCCATCCTGGGCCACCGCCCAGCCGAGTTCCCGGCTGAGGCGGCGGGCTTCCTCCTCGGAGTAGACGGGTCCAACGAACTTGGTGGGATTCTCAAAGGCTGGATCGTCCTGCTGAACCACCGTTTGGGTGAGCAGGGTGGCGATGTTTCGCTCGGGCAGGAAGTTGCTCAGTTCCTGTTCGATCAGGTATCCGATCATGCCTTCGGATTCAGCGCCCAGCATGTCGAGCGGATAGGGAGACACTTCCCGGTAGGCTGCCGACTGCAGGGCCAGCAGTCCGACCTGGGGTCCATTGCCGTGGGTGAGCACCACGTCGTGCTCCTGTGCCACCTTTGCCACCGCCTGAGACGCCCGGCGCGTGTTGCGGCGCTGGACTTCGGCTTCGGGAGGCTGACCGCGCTCCAACAGGGCGTTGCCTCCCAAGGCGATCACAATCCTCATCGGCGGTCCCTTTCGGCGCCGTGCAGTCGGTTCTCCAGCAGAGCGTAAAGGATTGCCATGGCGGTGTGGAGCCGGTTTTCAGCTTGATCGAATACCACTGAACGGGGCCCGTCCACCACTTCTGCCGTCACCTCCTCGCCGCGATGGTCGGGCAGGCAGTGCATGAAGATGGCGTCGGGCTTTGCCTGCGACATCAATTCGTCGTTGACCTGGTAAGGCTGCAGGATCTTCAATCGAGCCGCCCGTTCCTCTTCAGGATCCCCCATCGACAGCCAGACATCGGTATAAATCGCGTCCGCCCCTTGAACGGCTTCCTGTGCATCGTTGCTTGTCTCGATGCTGCTGCCGCTCCGGCTGGCCAGTTCACGGGCCGATTGCACAGCTTCCGATTCGAGTTCATGGCCGGACGGGCTGGCAATGGCGAAGTCGGTTCCGCCCAGGGCGCAGGCTTCCATCAGGCTGCGCGCCACGTTGTTTCCGTCCCCTAAGAATGCCACTTTGCAGGACTCCAAGTCACCGCGTTTTTCCTTCAAAGTGAGCAGGTCGGCCACGCTCTGGCAGGGGTGGTGTCCGTCGGTCAGGGCGTTGATGACGGGAATGGAGGAGTTTGCGGCGAACACCTCCACGTCTGAGTCGCTGAAGGTGCGGATGATGAAGGCCTTGCAAAAGCGGCTGATCACCCGCGCCGTATCCTCGATGGTCTCGCCGCGTCCCAGCTGCAGGTCATTGGGACCCATCATGATAGGGATCCCTCCCAGGCGGGCCACGGCAGTTTCGAAGGAGATGCGGGTGCGGGTGGAGGGCTTGTTGAAGTAAAGCGCCGCCGACTCGTTCTGCAGCTCGGTCCGGTGCTGGTAGGGCTGGCCTTTGAACCGTTCGGCCAGGTCGAGCAAGAGGAACAGGTCACGGGGGCTGAGGTCGGTTGTGCGGAGAAAGTCTTTCATGGCAGCGGTCCAGAGGGTCTCGCGCAAAGACGCAAAGTCGCAAAGATCAAGACGCAAGGGGGATTATAGGATAGCTCCCAGGCCCAGTCCTAATCCGCATCGGGCATCGAGCAGAAGAGCAACTAATTTTAGTTGCTCAGGTCCGGCCAGCTATGCTACATTTGTCACAGGGCAGATGAGTAAGGATCTGGCGAATGAGCCGAAGAGACAAGCTGTTGAAGCGACTGAAGGGGCGTCCCAAGGATTTTACCTGGAACGAGTTGGGCAGGCTGCTACGAATGCTGGGTTATTCACAAGTCAAGCGAGGGAAGAGCAGTGGTTCCAGACGACGCTTTGTTCATCCTTCCCTCCCAACCATCAGCCTGCACCAGCCTCATCCAGGAAACACCCTCAAAGCTTATCAGGTCGATCAGTTGGTTGAGGCTCTGAGAAAGGAGGGACTGCTGTGAAAGATATGATGCAGTACAAGGGCTACTTGGGATCCGTTCACTACAGCGATGAAGACCGTGTTTTCTATGGAAAGGTCGAATTTATTCGAGATCTGGTCAGCTTTGAGGGCACAGATGTGGGGTCTCTCCATGCTGCCTTCGAAGAGGCTGTCGACGACTATGTGTCGCTGTGCGAAGAGCAAGGCTGTCAGCCGGAAAGGCCCTTCAAGGGCAGCTTCAATGTCCGCACCGGCAGTGAACTGCACCGGCGGGCCGCTTGCAGGGCCAGGGAGCAAGGAATCAAGTTAAACCGGCTCGTCATCCAGGCTTTGGAACGATATCTGGCGGCATCCTGATGCGTCGGCCCAGAGGAGTTTCACGCAGAGGCGCAAAAACCTGAGCACACTCGCTTCAGCCCAGCCCCAAATCCGAAACGACATCCTGGCGGCAATTTCGACTGCAACGGGTTCGGGAATCGGGAGCCGGGAGTCAGGAATCGGGTTTCAGATCCCGGGTTCCAGGCTGCGAATTGCTAACTGCGAACCGCGAACTCTCCTTTGCGACTTTGCGACTTTGCGTGAGATCATCCGGCTTTGACGTACCATGAAGCTCAACCGATCAGACATCCTTGATCTCATTCCCGATGTTCAGGCCGTCGAACTGCCCGACGGACGCCTGCTCGTCCGCAAGCCTTCGGGACTCAGCCTGCTGGGCGGAGTGGCTCTTGGCAGCCTTCAGGACGTGCTGCGCCGCATCGACGGGCAGAAGACTGTCGGGGAGCTGTGCGACGAATTGGCGTCGGAGTACGATCCTGGCGACGTCCGACGCTTGCTGCAGCACCTGCTGGGAGACGTGGTCGTCCGCCGACTGGATGCCGCACCAGCCAGCCAACTTACCGGCGAACTCGCCTTGCTGGGCAACGGACCAGCTGCAGAGCTCCTGCGCGACGAACTGCAAGTCCGCTTCGCAACACATCCGGACATTATCGAGCTGCCGGACCTGGAAAAGCACCTCAAAGAATCCTCACTGTTGGTCTGCGCACTGGAGGACGTCCCTTACCGGATTCTTCTTGAAGTCCAGAAAACTTGTTGGACCGCCGGACGCCCCTGCCTCTTCCTGACCCGCGACCCGGACGGCTACCGAGCTGGCCCCAGCGTCGTCCCCGGCGTCGGCCCTTGCATCGCCTGTTCCCTGCTGTCCAGCTTCAAGGCTCTCAACCTCCATGCCTCTGATCTCCTCCCCTGCCTGGAACAATTCCGCACCCTCCCCTGGCCCCAGCCTCCCACCGTCCACGCCCAGCAGGCTCTGCAGGAGCTGTCTTCTGAGATCGAAGCCATCCTCTCGCCCAATGCCCAGCCCACCCTCTTTTCCCAAGTCCGCCTCTTCGCCCCCACCCCCCGCACCTACTCCATCCACCGCCACCCAAACTGCCCCCTCTGCCTTTCGCGAGAATGTTGTGAGCTTTTCGCGCCCTTTCGCGGGCTCCCCCTCAAAGCCACCCTAGCCCTAAAAACCCACCAACCGGCACGAATCTCCCACCCCGCCTCCCCCGAAAACCTGGTCGCCAACATCGGCATCCTGGGCGGAGGCACCGCCGGATACCTCTCCGCCCTGGCCCTGCGCAAGATTCACCCCCAGCTCAAGGTCACCCTCATCGAATCCAGCCAAATCCCCGTCATCGGAGTCGGAGAGGCCACCACCCCCCTCATGCCCCAATTCCTGCACGTCGACCTGGGACTGGACATCCACGAGTTCTTCCGCGCCGTCCAGCCCACCTTCAAGCTGGGAATCCAGTTCCAGTGGGGCGGACGCGGTCAGGACCACTTCAACTACCCCTTCGGCAGCAACCAGGTCCTCGAAGCCCAGCTATACGACGGGCACATCCGCAACTGCTCCCTGCAGTCCATGCTCATGACCGCCAACCGCCTGCCCGTATGGAAGGACGCCGAAGGCAACTGGATCTCCCGCCTGGGGCGCAACACCGCCTACCACCTGGACAACCGCCGCTTCGTCGCCTACCTGAAGCAGCAAGCCCAGCGAGCGGGCGTCCGCCACGTGGACACCCGTATCGCCGACGTCGAGTTGTCCCCCGACGGAGAGGAGGTCCGCGCCCTGATCGCCGAAGACGGCGCCCGCCATTCCTTCGACTTCTACCTCGACTGCTCGGGATTCCGCTCCCTGCTGCTCAACAAGCTGGGATCCCCCTTCGTCAGCTACTCGGACAGCCTTTTCACCGACAGCGCCATCGTAGCCTCCGTCCCCAACGGCGGCCTGATCCGCCCGCACACCGTAGCCGAAGCCATGAGCGCCGGATGGTGCTGGAACACCCCCATGCGCGAGGAGGACCACCGCGGCTACGTCTTCTGCTCCGCTTTTCAGGGCCCGGAGTCCGCCGCCCGCGAAATGCCCCGCCTCAATCCTGGCATGGGCGACTGGCGCCTGATCCGCTT
>JANQFM010000474.1 GCA_028277865.1 Acidobacteriota bacterium | reverse complement strand
ATCTTGCGGGCCTCTGCCTCTGGAGGGACCCCGATTCTGGCAGCCGAGCGGATCCTGACTCCAGAAGCCCGCAAGATGCGGGCGCTCCCGGCCTTCCCGGTCTGAGGCGCTGCCTCGTTAGGATTATGCCTGCACCCCCGCCGGGCAGCTCACTCCGGTGCCGCCAAGCCCGCAATAGCCGCCCGGATTCTTGGCCAGGTACTGCTGATGGTATTCCTCGGCATAATAGAACTCGGGCGCCGGGACGATCTCGGTGGTGATCTTTCCGTAGCCGGAGGCGGTCAGCTCTTTTTGGAAGGCCCGACAGGAGGATTGGGCCGCCTGCATCTGGCTCTCGGAATAGGTGTAGATCCCGGAACGGTACTGGGTTCCCACGTCGTTTCCTTGACGCATTCCCTGGGTGGGGTCATGGTTTTCCCAGAAGATGCGCAGCATCTGCTCGTAGTTGGTGCGGGCCGGATCGAAGACCACCCGGACCGTTTCGTTGTGTCCCGTTCGCCCGGAGCAGACTTGCCGGTAGGTGGGATGGGGCGTGATGCCGCCCGCGTAGCCTACCGCGGTGGAGAAGACGCCAGGCGCCTCCCAATACTTCCGCTCGGCACCCCAAAAGCAGCCCATCCCGAAAAGGGCCACTTGCGTGCCTTCGGGGAAAGGCGGTTCGAGGGGGGTCTTGAGGATGAAGTGACTCTCGGGGACGGGCATCTTGTTCATGCGGACAGGATAGCAGAGGGCCGCACCCGACTCACACCCCCAGCAGCAGCAACGTCAAGGTCAGGGCCGCAAAATTGTGTACGGCGTGGGCGGTCGAGCAGGCGATCAGGCTTTGCCTCCATTCCCGGATCATGCACAGCATGAACCCAACCGAGGTCAAGACCGGCACTGCGGCCAGTCCTTGCGGGTGTACCAGAGCAAAGATGAGGCCGCACGACAGTCCCGAAAGCCAGGTTGACCACCGACGGCGCAAGTGACTGAACAGTGCGCCCCGGAAAATCAGTTCCTCCAAGACCGGTGCCCAGAGGCACCCCAGCAGGTAAATCTGCAGGATGCGCCACCAGCCGGCGGAGGCCAGTTCGACAGCCAGCGGATGTGTCGGCTGAGTGTCGCTCCAACGCATGACTGCAAAGGAGAGGAGCAGTCCGACAAAGATAATGGGCAATCCGGCCAGGTAACCGGCGAGCCCGGCACCCGCTTCGCGCCACCAGCCGCGTCCGCGGCTCCAGCCCAGCGCCTTGCCGAGTTCGTCGACGGGCAGCCCGCGGCGCAGGGGCCAAAGCGGGATCAGCAGGATCAGCCAAGCCGTCAGCCAATAGGATTCGAAACCCGTCAAGCGGCTTATGCCGAAGGAAAGGATCTGAATCACAGGCAGGCCCAGCAGGAAAAGCACTACGACTTCCAGCAGCAAGGGGCCTTGGGGAGGCCATCTGCTGGAGAAGGGCTCGAAGCCGGTCGGCAGTTTGCCGGCACGCTGCCGGGCCCAGGCGGCGACGAGCAGCATCAACCCGGCACCTCCGGCAGCGAAAACGGCCAATCCAGCTGTCAGCAAGGCGAAGAAGGTGCGCAGCGCTGGGCGCATTACCCTTTGGCGCCCTTGCGATGAGGCCTCCAGGCCATGAGTCAGGGAGAGCTCGGCGTACCATCCGTGGCGCTGCCGGAGCCGGTCCCGGGACGCTTCATTCAGGTTGTCCGGCCCTTCCATGTAAACGGTGCGCAATGCCCGCAGGTCGGACCCGATCGGGTCTTGGGCTGCTTCGGACTGCAGCATGTCGTCGATGCGGCGCAGCGCCTCCTGTTCGCCCTGCAGCTCAGCCACGACGGGCAGCAAACGCACCATTCGCAGTCGGCTATCGGCAAACGAGTCCAACTGATCGACCAGCGTATCGAGCGAAGAGCCGCTCTGGGCCAGCAGAGCGGCGTACTGATGGGTGCCCAAGGCGTACCGGCACGACATGCGCATTTGCAGGTCTCGAAGGGAGGGGTCTGAGGATGCAGAGTCCGACGGTTGTGCCGATTGCTGCAAGAAGGCCAAGGCCATGTAGCCGACAATGATCAGAAGCAGCACAGCCCACAGCACCACTGTGCGCCGCCTGCTTGCTGGTGAATTCCCCTCAGAACTGGGCATCGAGCTTTCCTGGAAAACGCGGCTCAGGCCGAAAGGCTTCCGGCGAAGCGTCCCGATCAAACCTTGAGGAAGATAAGGTTGCTGAGCATCTCCTTCCAGGTTTTCATCTACTTAGCCCACTTGTCCAGCCAGCCCAGCACTTCCTCATGCCACTGGATCCCGTTGTTGGGGCTCAGCACCCAGTGGTTTTCGTCCGGGAAGTACAAGAACCGGCTGGGGATTCCCTGGCGTTGCAAGGCGGTGAAGGTGGCGATGCCCTGGCCCAGGGGAACCCGGTGGTCGAGCAGGCCATGGATGACCAGCATGGGGGTCTTCCAGCTAGTGACGTGGTTGGCCGGATTGTGGCGTTCGTGGCCGGCGGCATTTTCGTAGTAGGGCCCGCCGTGCTCCCACTCGGGGAACCACAATTCTTCGGTCACGTAGTACATCATCTGCATGTCGAATAGGCCGTCGTGGTTGACCAGGCACTTGAAGCGGTCGGGCCAGTTGCCGGCGATCCAATTGATCATGTAGCCGCCGTAGGAAGCGCCCAGTGCCGCCACGCGGTCGCCGTCCAGCCAGCTGTATTTTTTCAGCGCCGCCTCGAGCCCTTTCTGGAGATCCTCCAGGGGCTTTCCGCCCCAGTCTCCCCGGATCGAATCGAGGAAATCCTGGCCGTATCCGGTCGAGCCGTGAAAGTCGACCATTACCGCCGCATACCCGGCGCCGGCATAGGCCTGGGGATTCCATCGGTAGTGGAAGTGGTTGCCGAAGGATCCTTGCGGCCCGCCGTGAATAAGAAAGGCCACCGGGTATTTGCGGGAGGGGTCGAAATCCGTCGGCTGAACGACATATCCGTAGACCTTCTCGCCGTTCCAACCGGCGAAGCTGAATTGCTCAAAGTCCCCCATGCGGGCTTGAGCCAACCGGTGGTCGTTGATGTGGGTGATGGCCTTGAGATCCTTGCCGTCCGATCCCAGGGAGTAAAGCTCGACTGGCGACTGCAAGTGGTCGCGGCCGAAGATGAGGCGGTCCCCGGCGGCTGCGGGAGTGCCGTTGTAGCCGTCGTGCAGCAGGTTCTTGACCTCGCCTGATGAGGCATCGATGGCGAAGATGGAGCGTTGGCCCAGGTTTTGGGCTGAAGCGTACAGGCGCTTGCCGTCCGCCGACCAGGAGATCCCGCCTGGAGAGCGGTCCCAGCCCTCGGTCAGAACCCGCGTCGTGCCGCCGGGCCAGTCCATCAGGACGATTCGGAAGCGGTCGGCTTCAAATCCGGGACGCTTCATGGCCAGGTAGGCCAACCTGGTCCCGTCGGGAGAGAAAACGGGTCCGGTATCCCAGGCAGCATTGGCTGCGGTCAGGTTGCGGGGCGGGCTCGAACCGTCGGCGGGGGCTACGAAGAGGTCGAAGTTGGTCGACCAGGGTTCCTGCTTGCCGGCATCACGGGCTGTGAAGACCAGCGACCGGCTATCAGGCGTAAAGGTGTATTCCTCCGGCCCGCCGAATGGCTTGGAGGGCGTGTCGGCGTCCATGGACTGCATGACGTCCACAGCATCGCCGCCCTCGGCAGGCAGGCTGAAGAGGTGGGAGCGGCGACCGTCCTTCCAGGTATCCCAATGGCGGATGAAGATTCGGTCGTAAGCCTGGCCGGACGACTTGCGCTGGGACTGCTTTTCCAAGCGCTGGCTGGTGCATTGCAGCGTTTTGCAGTCGGGGAAGACCTCCATCGAAACCGCCAGGCGCTTGCCGTCGGGCGAGATGGCCAGGCTGGTGGCGTCCAGGGGCAGGTCGGTGACCTGCACCGCTTCGCCGCCGTCCATGCGGATCTTCCACACCTGGGAAGAGCCGGAACGGGTGGAAAGGAACCAGACCGCCATGCCGTCGGGCGCCCATCGGGCATTGAACTCCGAAGCCGGATGGGAGGTGAGCTGACGCAGTCCGGAACCGTTCGTACCCACTAGCCAAAGGTCGGTGCGCCCCCGGTCCGCTTCCAGATCGGTGCTGCGCAGCCCGAAGACCACCAGCCTGCCGTCCGGCGAGACCTGTGGATCGGAAATACGCTCCATGGCCAGCATGTCGTGAATCGAAAAGGGATGCGTCTCGTCGCCGCCGATCAACAGTCCGCAGCCCAGCAGAAGCAGAATGAAAGCCGTAAAGATCTTTGCATGCATGAGGGATTCCTCCAGCAGTTGAATTGCGAGTCCCGGTCTGGTCCAGTATAGAAACTGCACACGGGGTTCAACAAGCTCTGTGGAGAGCCACGGAGTCACAGAGGGCACAGAGGCAGAGAATGGAGGACTGCCGCCGCTCAATGCGGCGACTGCCTGTCCCGCTTCTCTCATCACGCGGGTCAGCCGGCGCTCATAGCGCAGCAGCTCCCGGAAAAAGGGTAGGAGGTCATCTGAGAATCCCGTGACAGGAAGGCTCCATACAGTGTAGAATCCACATGAATTTCAGGTGTTAGCGATGACGATCACAATCGAGCTTCCCGAAGAGCAGGCCGAGGCGCTTAAAGCGCAAGCCGCTGCGAAAGGGCTATCCGTTGAAGACTGGCTGCAAGAACTGGCTAGGCAGCACACACCACACTCCATCGCCCGTTTGCAGAAGACCGCTCCCGAAGAATGGGCACGCCAGTTCCAGGCTTGGGCAGAAAGCCATGATTCCAGCACGCCTGTTCTTTCTGGCGAGGCGATGAGCCGTGACAGCATCTATCCCGACCGGTTGTAGTTCTAAGGAATGCTTGTAGACACCAACACGCTTCTGCGCACTCTGCAACCTCGAAATCCCCCAATTTCAACTGGCTTTGCAGGCTCTTAAGACCCTGCCGCGCCAGGGCCGCGAACTGCATCTTGTCCCTCAAATCCTGGTCGAGTTTTGGGTGGTGGCCACACGCCCCGCTGATCAGAATGGCCTGGGGCTGGCTGTTTCGACTGCCGCCGCCGAGCTGAGACACCTCAAGGCTATGTTCCCCGTGCTCCCGGAGACACCTGCTGTCTATCCTGCTTGGGAACGTCTGGTTATCCGTTACGAAGTTTCGGGTAAGCAAGCCCACGACGCCCGCCTTGTCGCGGCAATGCAAGTCCATGACCTGTCTGCCATCCTCACCTTCGATACGGACGACTTCCGGCGCTATACTGACATTGAGGCTGTAGATCCCGGCGATGTCGCCTAAGCCGGAAAAGGGGGGAGAGAGGATTCGGTCCTCTTCTCTTTGCCCTCTGCGCTCCCCCTCGGCGCACTCTGCGGTTTCGCCGGCTTTCCCTCTTTCCCTCTCCTCTCGTATACTGCTCATCATGACTACCAAGCGTTGCGCCCAAATCGTGCTCCCGCTCATTCTGGCCTTGACCTTCGCAACAGCGGGTCCGGCCCAGGAGAAAAGCGTTAAGCCGGGAATAAACGAGTCCTGGAAAAGCTCCGACATCGAACCGCTGGTCAATCGGCTGGAAGCGGAGAGCCGTGAGATCTTCCAGCACCGCTCCGACCTGGCCGCCATCACTGGTCCGCTGGCTGGGTCTGCCATAGCCGATATCGGTGCCGGATCAGGGTTCATGGCACTGGAGTTCGCCCGATTGACCGGTCCCCAAGGCAAGGTCTATGCGGTGGATATCAATCCTACCATGATGGAAAACGTGGCCCGATTGGCCCGCAAGGCCGGAATAGGCCATCTGGAAACGGTCGTCAACGGCGAGCGCAGCGTGGAATTGCCGGAGGCTTCGGTAGACCTGGTTTTCATTTGCGATACCTACCATCATTTCGAGTATCCCCAGGACGTGATGGCCTCCGTCCGCAAGGCGCTGCGCCCCGGAGGCCAGTTGGTGGTGGTTGAGTTTCACCGCGTGGAAGGCGAGTCCGAGAATTGGGTGCTGCAGCATGTCCGAGCCGACAAGGATGTCTTCATACGCGAGATCGAGCAAAGCGGATTTCGCCTCACCAACGTCCACGAGCCGAGTTTCCTGAAGGACAACTACGTTCTCCGTTTTGTGAGGGAGTGAAAGGAGAGCAGAGGTTTTCGGGTTCCGAGTGCCGGGTTCCAGGTCTCAAGAATCCCCAGCCCGGAACCTGGTACCTGGAACCCGGTTTTCCCCATGAATCTGCGCATCTTCCAAGTCGATGCCTTCACCGGGCGCCTTTTCGGGGGCAATCCTGTCGCAGTCTGCCCTCTGGACGAATGGCTGGACGACAGCCTGCTGCAAAGCATCGCTCTAGAGAACAACCTATCCGAGACAGCGTTTTTCGTACAGCAAGGCGATGGCTTCAAGCTGCGCTGGTTCACTCCCGCCATTGAGGTTTCCCTGTGCGGCCATGCCACCTTGGCCTCTGCTCACGTGCTGTGGAATCACCTGGGATCAACCGAAGAAGTGCTTCGCTTCGAAACACCCAGCGGCCCTGTCTCCGTCCATCGCCAGGACGGCCTGCTGGCTTTGGACTTCCCCGTCCTTCCCGCCGTTGCATTCGCAGCGCCGCCTGAGTTGTTGGAGGGGCTCGGCAAAGCTCCTCAGCAGGTGCTGCGCGCCCGTGAATCTCCTGATTCCTTCAATCTCTTGGCCGTCTACGCTTCTGAAGAAGAGGTGCGCTCACTGCGTCCCGACTTCCGCCGGTTGGCCGAACTGGAGCACCACGGCATCATCGCCACCGCTAAAGCGTCCGATGGGTCGCCGGTCGACTTCGTTTCCCGATACTTCTGCCCGGCCTTCGGCATCGACGAGGATCCGGTCACCGGATCCATTCACTGCACCCTGACGCCTTTTTGGGCCGAACGGCTGGGCAAGGCCCAGCTACGGGCGCGCCAAATCTCGGCACGTACTGGAGAGCTTCGCTGTCAGCTGCACGGACAGCGCGTCCGCATTGCTGGTCAGGCAGTCACCTACCTGGAAGGCGTCATCCAAGTTCAGTGATGGAGGCCACGTGCCGGGCTTGTCCCGGTCGGGCCGTGTTTAGGGACCAGACGGGATCGGCAAAAGAAAACGCCACCATCCGAGCTTGCCTCGGTGGGGCGGCGCCGGGCGAGACACCATCCGCCCTGGCTGCGTTGCGGTCGGCCGGCCTGCTCGACGTACCGCAGTACGCCTGCAAGGGCCTCGGTCGCGACGCTTTGCCAGGACGGCACTTGCAGCTCCTCGCGACGGCAACCCGTGAGAAATCCGGGCTAAGCTCTTTGCTCACTGCCCTCTCTGGAAGAAAACGACCCCGATGTCGTCGCCCAATATTTCCCTTCTGCTGGAGTCGCGGCGGCGGTTGGGTCCGAAGGAGTAGACGTAAACCCATTCGAAGCCGCCTTGGCAGCCGTGCCGGATCCAGTAAGGCGAATTCCAGGGATCCAAAAAGAATGCCGCCCTTTCCTCAGGCAGACCTTGCCGGACCAGCCTGGAGAAGCTTCCCTCTCTCAAGTAATGGCGTTCTCCTTGCCGCACGAAGGTATAGAGCCTTTGATGCAGGCCGCATTCGGTCAGATAATCGTCCGGATCCGTCAGTTGAAGAGCCAGAGCCAAGAAATCCTGGCTAAGCGCCCGGACCTCGACACGGGCCGCTTCGGCCCGGCCCGGGTCGGCATCGCTGCGGACCCGGTAAACAGCCGCGGTTGCCAGGCCCAGGCCGGCAACAACAATCCAAGGGGCGAGGAGGGAGGCCAATCGTCTCTTCCATCGAGCCGCGGCTTTCCAGTCGCGGAGGTTGCGGCTGGCGGTCAACAGGAATCCAAGCCCGAGCACCAGTTCCACCAACTCCGTCAAGTAGCCTGGCGGATAGAATTCG
>JANQFM010000465.1 GCA_028277865.1 Acidobacteriota bacterium | reverse complement strand
TCGGTAAAGTTGGCAAAGTCGGCGGGATCGATAAACACAATCCCATCTCCCGTGTTCGTGTCCGGTTCCAGGGACCGATCAGGAAAAGGTCATCGCCGCCGGCGAAAACGGTATAGGTGTTGGAGAAATCTTCGCTCGTTTCGAGGAAGTGGGGCAGCCAAAGGGTGAAGAAGAGGTCCAGTTGGCGGCTCAAGGCAGAGAGGCGGGACAATGTCAGGCGTTCTCCTTTTAGCCCGCAAGTCATCAGCAGGCCCAGGTGGTCCACGTCGGCCTTGAGCGCTGCCAGCGCTTCGACTCCTTTGAGTTTCCCGTCTTCAGATGTGGATAGGGCCTGAAGCGCAATGTCCTCGAAGGTTTTCAAATCGCCGATCTTGAGATCATCCTCATTCTCGGCTTCTGTCGGGGGATCGTCCTCGCTGTAGACTGGGGCATGCCCTTGGATAAGGCGCACTGTCACACCCTGGGGAAGCCTGTCGCCGCTGAGGCCGATGCCCCAGTACTTGACCAACTTTCCGCTGGCGGCCCAGTTTGCGTAGAGAGTCTCCTCTGTAGCGAATCTCAGTTGGTACTCGCCAAAAATGGGGTCCATCAAGCCTCTGCCGTATGGGCCTTCTTGCGAAGACTGCCAAACGATCAAGCGTGGTTTCTTGACCAGCCGGGAGCCCAGTAAGATGTGATCCAAACACCAGCGGCAGGAGGAACCTTCATCGGAGATCAACGGCCAGCCTTCGCACTCGGCGTCGGAGGGACGTTTGTCGCAGAATGGGCAGAGAGGCTGGGAAAGGTCGTTGTTGAAGCTGTTCAGGAAGCCCTCGAAGACGCCCCCTTGCTCATCGAAGTCGATCCTGAGGAGCTTGCTTTCGGCGGTGGTTTGGATCCTCTCCTCCCAAACCTGGGAAAGCCTGCCCTCGGTCAGATCGTCGGGCGCAACCTCGACGAAAGACAGACCCATAGCCGTTTGCCCGTATGATCCCTTCCTCAACCAGTCATTGATCTTCGTCTCGACCTCGGCCAGAGTCTGTTTGGCGGTCGGTGTATTGGGCACGATGACGGTGAATTTGCCGGCTGCGTTGAGGAGGACGGAAGTGGCCGGGAGCCCCAGGCGACGGCAGAGAAGGTCGGCAGCCAGTTCGGAGAAGATGGAGACCGCGGCGGATCGTCCGCGCAGCAGCTTGGAACGGTAGCGCTGACTGACGCCCCCGCTGCGAAAGATGAAATTCTGGATGCCGTAGAAGCTTCCCGTTGCGAAAAGGAATTTCATGCCCTCAGAGCCGCCGCGGATGGAATCCTCCTGGAGAGAGCCATTGGCCCGGTGGAAGAGGTAGAGCGCCGGGGCCAATGCGGCCACGGTCGCCGAATGGTCGTAGAGCGAGACATCGGGTGTACCTCCCTCCACAAGTGACGCGGGGACATTCGAGGCATGAACTAGCAACAGGGAGTCCAGATGCTCCAGCCAAAGGGCTGCGCTCTCCCCGCGGTGCGGCAAGGTTTTGAATCCCTGCAGGAATTCTTGCAAGAGTTCCTTCCTTCGCTGGGCAGCATCTTGGGCGTCCGCCGGCTCGTCTTGGCCGAGCAGCTTGGGAAAGATGCTTTGGGAACTGATCGGGCCAATAGTGTAGCAGTAGGCGGGCGAAGTAATCTTCGTTTGGCGAAGTCCCTCAAAAAGTGTGATCAGTCGCTGGTGTTGGGCGTCAGCCCGGTCGGGAGTCTGGTTGTAAAGCTCCCACTGCTGAACGCTCAAGCCGTTGCTGATTCGATCGGACTCGGCAACAATCCACTGTAGAGGATTGGTTGGACGATGATGGCGAGCCGCCAAGTCGATCAATGAATCCTGGGTATTGCCTTGGTCGAGGAACTGGCGGGGCAGATACCGGGAATGCTCCTTCAGAAAGGCAGCCGTGCAGGCCGCATGGCGATGCAAGCGGCGCCCGTCGTGAAGCGGGCAGAATTCGTCCACATCAAGGTGGGCTGAATCAACCCCATCGACCAGCTTTCCGATATCATGCAGCAGCGCAGCGGCTGCGGTTTTTAAAGTCGTTGCATCCATGGTTACTCAGCGCCTGCTTTCGTCAGTTCCTTCGTCGAGAAGGAATCCGGAGACCTGCACCCGGTCAAAACAACGCCACCGCCGGGCCTGCCCCGGTGGAGCGAATGATTGACAGCTAGCATGGGGGCACCCT
>JANQFM010000463.1 GCA_028277865.1 Acidobacteriota bacterium | reverse complement strand
CGGGCCTCAGAAAAACTCTACATTCTGCAGACTTTGGACCTTGGTCACGCAGAGGCGCAGAGACGCAAGAGGGGAAGAGAAGCGAACCTTTTGGACTCTGGATCCCTTCCGCTCTTGTTCCTGACTCCTGTTTCCTTCTGCCTGACCTTGGATTCTCTGCACTGCCAACTGCCAACTGCCAACTATTCTTCCAAGAAACGTTCGATGCGGTCCCACTGGTCCATTGCGTCCTGATAGCCCAGCTCGAGGAGGCGTTCGATGTAGGGGCGTTCGAAAAGCAGGTAGCTGAGGAAGTCGGGCGAGCTGGATTCCAAAGTTCCCAAGGCACCCACCAGGCGGCGCAGGGACCGGGGGAGAGTTGTGCTCAAGTCGCTGGAAAGCTTTCCCAGGTCGCGCGAGGGCCGCAGCCTCAAAAGGCGGATAGGGCGCAGGCCTTCGGGATGGGTCATGCCGTTGGGTAAAAGGCCTAAGGTGCGGTTGATGCGCAGCAGCCGTTCGGCGTCCGACTCCACAGCGTCCAGGAACACGGCATTGAAGATCATTCCCAGGATCTGGCCTGCTGGCGGATGGCCTGCAACCTGCCTCTCCTCTGCCTCTTCGGGGCTGCGCAGGTAACCCAAAGTGATGGCCATCAGCTTTTCCGCCCCCAGATGGATGGCCGGTGCCAGAGGGCTATTGTGGCGAATGGCGCCGTCTCCGTAGTACTCGCCGTCGACGTTTGCAGCCGGAAAGATGACAGGCAAGGCCGAAGAAGCCAGCACGTGGTCGACTCCCAAGCGGGTTTGGATGCTGAAGCGTCCCGTCCGCCGCCACATCGGAATCCCTTCCTCCCCCTGGACGAAGGTGACCGTTTGGCCCGTGCTGTAGTGGACGGCGGTCAGCCCGGCCGCCCGCAGCCTGCCCTGCTCGATGTTTCGCCCGATCGAGCCCAGGCGCAGATGGCCGGAAAGGAATTGCCGCAAAGGCCTGGTGTCGAGCAGCCCTGTCAGCTTCGGCGCCAGGCTCTTGCCCGTGCCCAAGTGCCAAGCCCATCGGGCGATGGTTCCGGCCAGGGTCGGGAAGTCGGTGCGGAAAACCTTCTCGGTGGTCAGCTCCATCCAAGCACGCGACAAGTCTCGGCAGGAGTTCAAAAAGTCACCCTGATAGCCCGCCAAGTATGCCGTGTTGATCGCTCCGGCAGAGACTCCCGTGATGATCGAAAAGGGATGCTTGCTCCCGCAACGCTCCCCCACCGCCGCCAAAGCACCCGCCTGATAGGCTCCCCGAGCCCCACCCCCTGAGAGAACCAGCGCCGCTGCTGATGCTTGAGCCATTGGCGCTCAGTATAAGGGAGGGGGCTGTTGCAGTTTGCCTTGGTTCGTGCTTTGCGATCCTTGCGTCACTGCGTGACACCTCCCTGTGATCCACAACACTTTCGCTTCACAGACGCCAGGGGATAATCTTTTTGGACTGAGAATCGATATGGGATATGCAGGCAGCAAAAATTTGAGGCTGCCTTGGAGAACGATTCGATGGCAATTCCCGACCAGATCCTATCCGGGATTCACAATCTGGATCCCCTGCCCGTCACCGTTCAGAAGCTGATTGCCGCCCTGAGCGACGAGGAGGTCTCGTTCAGGGATTTGGGCAAGGTCATCGAGTACGATCCGGCCGTGGCCGCCAATATCCTTCGGGTTGCCAATTCGGCTTTTTACGCCAGCCGCGGCCAAATTCACAACCCAAGGGATGCCGTGGTACGGCTTGGGACAGCCACCCTGCTCGACATCGTCCTGGGCAACTACCTGAAGGAATTGACCGTCGAGGCGCCCTTGTACGACCTGTCCGAAAATGAGCTTTGGATGCACTCGGCAGTCAGCTCGATGGCCGTCAAGGAAATCAAGCAGCGAGTCAACGGAAGCGCTTCCGTCCCTCAGGCTGCCTCCATTGCCGCTTTGGTCCACGATATCGGCAAGCTCATCTTGGTCCGATATCTGAAGGCCGACCCCAACGAGATCCTCCACATCAGCCGCCGCGAGAAAATCACCTTCGTGGAAGCCGAAAGCTGCCTTTTCGGGTGTGACCATGCCGAAGTAGGGGGCGCAATTGCCCGCAAGTGGTCCTTCCCCGATCCCATCATCGAGGCCATCGAACGCCACCACCAGTACCCCATGGAGCAATCCAGCGAAATCCTGGACGCCGTCGTGCTGGCCAACCTGGTGGCCAAGACCCTGGGCATCGGACTGGGTGCCGAGGGCCTCAACATGCGGGTTGATGAACGTTGCTACCGACGCCTGGGAATGGACTTCCGCACTTTCTGCCGCATCTGCGCACAAACCGCCTGCCAACTCGACGACATGCGCCAGGCCTACGGCCTGCCCAACTAAGTACTGCCTTCCGTAAATACGCTGGCATTCGGCCGCCCCTGAATCCCCGCCGCGGCCCAGTGACGCCCTCGATGCGCCACCGTATTTACGGAAGTCAGTACTAAGGAGCCGTCAGGAAGGGTTCCGATGAATCCCGGCGATTGGCCGACCCCGAAGGGGTCAGGGAGATTAGCCGGTGGTCAAGCCGTCCCGGCGCGGCCACCGGAACAAACCCTCAATGCATGATGCGCCCTGAAGGGGTGCCGGAAGAGGAGCTTTTCCGGCAAAGGCGACTTTTGCGACAGCCGCTTATTCGTCGCGGATGACCCGGAAGGTAAAGGAAGTGCCGGCAGCGGAAGACGGCGCCTCCACCTGCAGACGGTAATCTCCAGGCTGCAGGAAGCTGGAGTGGAAACTGACCGTCAAGGCGTCCATGTAGTTGGGCAGCAATTCGCTGCTCTGCCAGAGCGGGCGATCCGCTCCCTGCCGATACAGGCTGGCCTGATGGGCGCCGGATTGAGGACTCTCCAATTCCAGTGACAAGACCACCCATTCGGGCCGGGAGGACAAACGGACGATCTGATCCGGCCCCGTGACACCGATTGCTGCGCTCCGCACAGGATTGAGCGGGAAGACGGGCGTGTTGGCCTGGGGCTGGAAGGCTTGCGCCAAATCGCGGGACAAAAGGCTGCGGGCGCTGCGTTCCTGGGCCAGTTGCAGATCGAACTGGGCCTGATTCTCCTGCAAGGCTTGTTGCTGCCCGGCAAGGTCGGAACGTGTCTGGTCCAGTTCCTGCTGCAGGTACTGGCGATCCCTTTCCCCGCTTTGGCGGGTGCGGCTGAGTTCCTGACGCGCCGCCCGCAGTTGATCGTCCAACGTGCCCATGTGCCGAAAGAGAAGAACCGGAGGAAGGACGATCAGGCCGGCCAAGACGGCAGCAATAGTCAAAACGCCCCTCCATCCCATGCCCAAGACCGGACGGCCGCCTGACAAGCGCTTGCTCGCTGCTTCCGTGGTTTCTTCAACCGCGATTGCCTTGAAGCCCCTGAGCATCTTCTCGCCCATCTCGAGTTGTTCCATGCATTGAGGGCAGGAAAGGTAGTGCTCTTCGAAGCGGGCTGCTTCCTGCGGAGGCAAATTGCCCATCAGGTAGCGGTCTATGATCTGCTGCTGTTCGATCTGTTCGTCCGTCATGCTGACGCCCTCGCTCGTGCCTCTCAATAACCCTCTGCCGCCTCGAACCAGGCTGTCTCACCCAAACAGGAATGCTGCATTCTGCCTTCCCTCTTTCCCGGATCCTGCGTTGGCCTCCGCATCAACGGACCGGTACCATCTTTTGCCGCCTTTGATGCCTCTCGTAAAGCTCCTTGAAACGCTGGCGGGCCCGGAAGATGACGCGATTGAAGTGGAGGTGGTCGAGCTCCAAGTCGGCACAGATGCTCTGCTTGTCCTCTTCGGCGATGTAGAAACGGAAGAGCAGCTGCCGGTCGCGATCCGATTTCAGTTGGTCGATGAGGCTGCGTACCAGGACCGCTTCCTCCTCTTGAACAATGCTTTGCAGTTGGACCGGGCTGTTGGGAATTTGCGGAACCTGATCCAGTCCGCTTTCCGTCTTTCTACGCACGGCCTTGCGGTAGTCGCCGATAAACAGGTTGCGGGCTGTCCGATGAATAAAGCCTCCCAGCTTGCCGGGTTCCTTGAGGCCCTTTCGGCGCAGCCGCAACAGGACGATTCGAAAGGTGTCCTGGTGAAGGTCGCGAGCCAGCTCAGGATCGCCCGATTGGCGTTTGAGCATGAAGAGCAGCCCCCGGCTGTAGCGGTTGACCAGTTCGCTTTCCGCCTCTTCATCGCCAGCCCGAATGCGTTCCACCAGATCGGCGGCGATTTCCGCTTCGGATCGCTTTGCCTCCTCATTCATCATCTGCTTGGGCTTCCCTCGGGAAAGGCCGCTGCATAGGCTTTCACCCCTGGAGCGAGCCCAGCTAACCCGGATTTCTCACGGGTTCTCTACTGCGGCGCCGCAATCTTCCGCCCTGGCTGCGTTGCGCTCGGTCGGCCTGCTCGACGTACATAAAGTACGCTTGCGCGGGCCTTCGTCGCGGCGCCTTGCCAGGACGGCCCTTGCGGCTCCTCGCGACGACAACCCGTGAGAAATCCGGGCTAAACGTCCAAACGTTATTGGCTGGCGCAGAAAGATCTTATTCCCGGCCCTCCAAAGGGTCAACAGCTATGCGCAAAAGGCCCTTGTCGGGGAATTGTCCGGGAATCCGTGCAAAGGCGGGAGAAACAGAGGAGGGTCTGGGCTGGGGACGAGCCTCAGGCCGGAAGGCTGCAGGCTGTAGGCATTGGGTCCGGGAAACGGGCTGCCAACTGCCACCTGCCAACTGCCAATTGGCTAGCGGCCTCGCGATTGAGGCGGGCGGGCCAGGCGGATTGTGGCGTCCAAAGTGCGGATGGTGATGGAGGAATCTCCCTCGTCCACCACCACATCGACCGTACCCCATCCCCTGACTTCAACGTCCACGCCGGAAATGTTGCCGGCATAGCGAAGGTTGCGCTGCATGCCTCCGGCCAAAGGGGGGTCCATTTCCTGCAGCTGGCGGATGAACTCATTGATCCGGCCTTCAATGACTTTGGGGATGCGTTGAGGCTCGCCCGTGTGCGCAACCTTCGACCAGGCCTTGTGCAAGTCTTTCCTGAACTGCTCTGTGCGTTGCTGGACGCGGCTCAGGGTATGCCGATAGGGCGGGTTTTCAGCCGTCATCTCAATCTCTGCGGACCGGCCTGAGCGCTGGTGGCCGAAGCGGATTTTCTGGCCGGGCTGAACGGCGAAAAAGCGCTGTGAGCCCTCCGGGCTGGCCAGAGGCACCCCATCGATATGCGTCAATACGTCTCCCCTCTGCAATCCCGCTTGCTCAGAGGGGCTGCCGGGATCAACCGAGTAGATTTGCGGGGACTCGCGGAAGCGGAAGGCGGCCTGCCGAGAGGGATCAGGCTTCTCCCAACCGCAGTCCGAGCACTCGAACCCGAAGCCGAACCAGCCTTCGGGGGCGGGCGGCGGCGGCGGTGCCGGGGGAACGGGCGGCGCAGGGGGGGCGGGCGGCGCAGGGGGAGAAGGTGACGCTGGCGGAGGGGGCGGTGCAGCAGGCGCGGGAGGGGCGGGAGAAGAGGGCGGCGCCGGAGGGGCGGGAGGCGCCGGGGCAACGGCAGGGAACCAGAACATGGGGACATCCTCGGGGCACATGGCCAACGGCGTGATTTCCACCGCAAGAGAATCTCCGTCACGGCGCAGGTTGAGGGTGACGCTTTGGTCCGGCGGCGGGCTGATCAGCATCTGGCCGGCCGATCGGGTGGTGATGAGCCGTCCGTCCACTGCGGTCAGGATGTCACCTTTGCAAAGCTGGCCGTCGGCGGGGCCGCCCGGGAGAATCCCCTCCACTTGAGGCTCCTGGTGAAACCAGACTCGCCGATCGTCGCCGCGCCGCTGGATGCTCACGCCCGCATTCTTCAACGAAGTGATCCCCAGCCATCCGATTTTTTGCTTCCCCTCCAGGCAGCCTTGGCCTGCGGCGGGCAGCGTCCCGGCACTCAGGCACAACAGGGTCGCCAGTGCCAATCTCGAAACTCGATAACTCATGCTTTTCTCCTCCATATCCGATCCGGACCAGATTTTGGGTTTCGGGTTCCAGGTTCCGGGTTCCGGGTTCCGGGTTCCGGGATCTGAAGCCTGGAACCTGGAGCCCGGTACCCGGAACCCCTGGCCACTACCGGACTTTTGGGAGCCAAAACTGGCTCAATTGTGAAGAGTCCTGCAACCCTGGCGGCCTAGAACCAGAAGACTTTCCGCTCTTGGTTGGAAGGCTTCCGGTTTTGTTGCTGCTGCATTTCCAGTCCCTGCAGGATTCGAACGGCCAGCGGGTCGTTGGGATCCAGTCGGATCACTTCGGCAGCGGCCGCATAAAGAGCCGCCGCGGCAACTTCGCGGCCTTGGGCGAACTGCTCCGGCGGGGACGAATCAGCCTGCATTCTCAAGGCGTTCAGTGCAGCGATGTAATCGGAGCCGGTCTGCTGGACGCGGGCGGCCGCCGGCATCAGGTCGCCTTGCTGAAGGGTGGCCAGAACCTGGACCGTCGATTGGGCGCCCTGGTAGTGGCCCGCCGAGAAACCGGCCAGGAATGCGGCCAGCAAGGCTGCGGCGGCCGCACTGCCCCAGGCTAATGCCGGGCGACGCCACCAATTGGCGCGCGGTCGCCGCAGCAGACCCTCTTCCCTCAAGCGCCGCACGGTTTTCTCCTCCAGACCCACGCCGGGTTGCCGGCTGCGTGCAAGGGCCTGAAATGCTCGGCGTTCAGCCTCATTCCACTCGTCTTCGTTTCGATGGCTCATGAATGCCTTCCTTGTCGGATCGGTGGCCGCGCAGTATGGACCGGATCAGCTTGCGGGCATTGAAAAGCTGACTCTTGGAAGTTCCCACCGAGATCTCCAGCTGCCGTGCGATCTCCAGGTGGGTAAACCCTTCCACATCGTGCAGCACGAGCACGGTTCGGTAGCCGTCGGGAAGCAGGGCAATGGCCTGCTCCAAGTCAATGGCGACTCCCGGATGGGAATGAACCGCCCTCAGGTCAGGGACGGCCTCCAGATCCTTTCCCCGACGTCTCTGGCGGCGCCGGAACCTCTCGCGGCACAGGTTGAGCCCGATACCGGTCAGCCAAGTCGAAAAGGCCGACTGCCAGCGAAACCTCTCCAAGTGAGTCACGGCCCGCACCCAGGTTTCCTGCACCACGTCCTCGGCATCCATCTCAACGCCGCCCATCACTCGCAGGACGAACTGATAAAGGCGGGGCGTGTGACTCCGGTAAAGGCACCGGAATGCCACCTCGTCTCCGTGCTTGACCAGGGCTTGCGCCCATTCCCGATCCTGGCTCACCGGCATCCTTTCGTCATTCTGCACTGGTTGAGTGACCCGTCGGCCTGAAATGGTTGCATGAAAAGGGGAGGAGGCCCGCTAAAAGACCCGAGAGCTCTGCGAAAGGGCATGAAAAGGGGAATTGGGTGGAGAGAACCTCTGCTTCTTCAGATTCCATGCATTAAGGCTATGCAGCTTTGTCTGAAACCTCTCCGATTCCGCTTGGCATACGGCCATTCCGGGGCTAGGATACTGCTTGTGTTTGAGAAGGTCCGTGAAACACTCGAGTCGGTCCTCACCAGCGGCAGCAAGGACAGCCCACGCCCCCTTTTGAACAAGCACAACGAATCCAGCGTCAAGGGCTTGTTCGTGATCGGAGACCTGGCCGGTGCGCCGGTCATTAAGTTGGCCATGGCCCAGGGAGTCGAGGTCATCGATCACATCGCCTCCTTGCCCGACATCCGGAAAAAGGTCTCTGAAGACGCCCTGGACGTCCTGATCATCGGAGCAGGCGCCGCAGGCCTCAATGCAGCCCTTGCCGCCCAGGAAAAGGGGCTGCGTTACCTGTTGATCGAGAAGGGCAGAATCGCCAATACGATCGAAGACTTCCCCGAGGGCAAGTGGGTCTATGCCGAGCCCGATCAGCACCCGCCCAAAGGCAAGCTTTGGCTGGACGGTGCCCGCAAGGAGGATCTGGTCGAGCGCTGGCACCAGATCGTACGGGATTACAAACTCGAAATCCGCACTCAGGAAGGGCTGCAAGGCTTGGAGAAAGAAGGCGGGATCTTCCTGGCCCGCACCAGCCAGGGGGAATACCGGGCCCGCAAGGTGGTCCTGGCAACCGGCCAACGGGGCAACCCCCGCAAACTGGGGGTCGCAGGAGAGGATGCCGAGTTTGTTTACCATCGGCTTTATTCGCCCACCAAGTACTTTGACGAGGACATCCTGGTGGTGGGAGGAGGCAACAGCGCAGTTGAAGCCGCACTCACCCTCAGCCGGCAAAACCGCGTCGCGATCAGCTATCGAAGCGGCGAATTCAGCCGCGTCTTCGCGGACAACCGAAGGCAATTGGATCAAGCCATCGCATCCGGCAAGATCGAGGTCATCTTCAATTCTTCCGTTCGAGAGTTCCGTTCGGGAGAGGCGGTTGTCGAAATCGACCGAGGAGGTCATCGGGAGGAAAAGTCCGTCCCGATGCAACATGCTTTCGTCCTCATCGGCGCCGAACTTCCAGTCCGTTTCCTCAAAAGCCTGGGAATTCGTCTGGAAAACCAATGGACGGGAACGCCTTGGCGCGCCTTGCTGCTTACTTTGCTGACTTTCGTGGGCCTATGGTGCCTGGGGCCTCTGCTTGGCGGCCCGGCGCCTGTCCAAGCCCTGGACAGCCGAATCTGGGGCATCGCAGGCGGGATTGCCTCGGCCTTGGCGCTGGCGGGGCTGATTTGGACCGGATACCGCGGCGACCGCTGGTCCTGGCTGGGACTGTCATTTTTCATTTGGTATACGATCTACGGCATCAAGGTCGGCCAGGGAGAGGAGTTTTGGCCCTACAAGGGCTGGGGCTATGCCTCGATGTCGTTCTTCGAACGCTCCTGGGCCTTTTGGTACACCGTCCTGTACACGGCGCTGATGACCGCCTTCGGCCTGCAGGCCCTCAAGAGGTGGGGGCTGGACCGCCGCGACCGCTTTCAGATCTGGCGCTACACCAGCCTGCTCTCCTTTCAGTGGATCTTCTTTTTCATCGTCCCCGAGTTCCTCTTCCAATGGGCCGTCCGATACCAGTGGGTGGGAGAATCCCTGGCCAACGATCCCCAGTTCGCCGAGCAGGCTTGGAGGGCTTACGGGATTGTCTATGCCTGGCCCCTTTTCTTTTACACCTGGTTTTACGATCCGCACGCCATCTGGGTGGTTTGGGGAGTGGTGCTCACCTTTTTGGTCATCCCCGTTCTGGTCCTCTTTCACGGCAAGCGCTACTGCTCCTGGATCTGCGGCTGCGGAGGCTTGGCCGAGACCTTCGGCGACCGCTGGAGGCATTTCGCCCCCAAGGGCCGCCAGTCGATTCAATTGGAGTGGATGGGTTCGGCTGTGCTGATCTTCGCCGTCGCAGTGACCGGCCTCATGCTGCTCAAGGACGTGACCGGGCTATACAGGACCGCAGACTGGGGCATCTACGGCTACCGGCTGATTTGCGACGTCTGGCTGGTGGGTATCCTGCCCGTCACTGTGTACCCCTTCATGGGCGGCAAGGTCTGGTGCCGCTACTGGTGCCCTTTGGCCAAGATGATGCAGTTCTTCTCGAGCGCTTTCACCCGGCTGCGCCTTTCCCGCTTTCACATCCACGCCAACGACAAGTGCATCGCCTGCAACGAGTGCTCCCGCAACTGCCAGGTGGGCATCGACGTGATGCAGTTTGCGCTGAAGCAGGAAAGCCTCGACAACGAATCCTCCTCCTGCATCGGCTGCGGAATCTGCGTCTCGGTCTGCCCCATGGACACCCTCCACTTTAGCAAGCAGAAAGATCCGTCCCCAAAGCAGCGGGATTGAAAGCGAAAGGCAAATAGGGATGTACGAATAGAGATTGGGCCTGGTTTTTCGAAACCTACGGCGCAGGGCTGCGTCTAAAAAAGCGACAACCTACCAAGCAAACCTACCTGAGCAAACAACAGGGCGGAGGTTACGGCCTCTGCCCTCCTCCATAAAGTTGCCGCCGAGCATACCACACGACATTTCAATACGCCAGCAAAAAATTCTTGGGAAAGTGTACACTCGGCTTGCTCCGTGGGGGCGATAGCGTTTTTTGGACCGGGCCTGGTTGCTAAACACGGCCCGACCGGGAACAAGCTCCGACCTGGAGTTGACGCGACTGTTAACATTTGTCCGGTTGGCTGTCGCTTCACGGTGGATTGGGAACGGGCCAAGTTAGAGGAGTTCACATCATGGCGAAAAGGAGCACCAAAGCTGCGCAAGAAAGAATTATCGCTGGCATGGAGAAGCTCTCCAAGATGGACCGTTTTCATGTGATCCAGGCGCAGAAGGGCTGGGCTGTGGTCCGGGATCGCGCCAGCAGAGCCTCACGGATCCTGGGGACACGTGAAGAGGCAATCGAGGTCGCCAACCGAATCGCGCGCAACCAGTCGGCAGACGCTGTCGTCGTCCATAATTCGGATGGCAGTATTCAGCAGTGGCATAGCCTCTCTTGAGTCAGTTCCTTGCCCAGCGCTCGGCTGAAATGGTCCCTTGCCAATTCTGATCAAATCAGAGCCGCGTAATAAACTGGATTGCACATGGTTGACAAATGTGCTGAAGACAGCGTCTTTATCAACTGTCCGGCGCCTGGGAGGGAAGAAGGGCTCTTGCTATTTTTCAGCAGCGATGTCTTCCACATCCACCCCCAGTTGCAGGCAGGCCTTCTCGAAGCGCCTCCGAAAGGCTGTCACATGCCGCTGGCG
>JANQFM010000435.1 GCA_028277865.1 Acidobacteriota bacterium | reverse complement strand
TCATTGAGGGTCCCGATCAACTTGCCCAGATGGTCTACGGCTTGGTCATAGCGCTTCAATTCGGTCAACGCCAGGCCGAGCAAGGATTGCAGCAGCAGTTCGTGGGGGTTGTCCTTGGTCAGCTTTTGCAGCAGGGGAAGTGCCTCTTCATAGCGCTGGGCGGCACAAAACAATTGGGCCAGCTGCCGTTCGACAGCAGCCTCTTCGATCGAACTGGCCAAACCTTCGGTTCGGATCGATTGATAGGCTTCGATCGCCTTGTCGTACTCACCGGTCCGCTCGTAGAGCTTGCCCAGCAAATCGAGCAGATGGAAGTCGCCGGAGTCGGGCCTCACAACGCTTTCCAGCAACTGAATGGACTCATCCACGCGGTCGAGCTCAGCCAGGGCCTCTGCCTTCAATGCATAAGCCCGCGCCGCGTCCGGCCTCAGCCGGATCACCTCGCTGAAGGAATGAACGGCCTTTTCCCACTCGCGCAACTCCATATACAGCGAACCTGCGTAGAAAAAGCCCTGGTACTCATCGGGATTGAGCCGGTTGGCTTGCTCGAAGGACTCCAATGCTTGATCGACTTGCCGAGACCGATAGTACATCTGGCCCAGTTTGAGATGGGCAGGGGAGAATTGGGGATCGATCTCAATGGCTTTGCGATACTGCTCAAGGGCTTGCGAGTTGCCTCCGGCCATCGTCAGAACGTCGGCGTACTCGACGCGCAGTGCCGCGCTTTGAGGGTCGAGCGCGACGGCCTTTTCCAACTCCTGGGCAGCCAGGCTGAAGTTGCGTTCGAAGCGGTGCATCTGAGCACGGCTGAAGTGATAGTAGGAATTGGCCAGATCGGTATCCTGAAAGGCTGAAACAGAACCGCTGAACGCCATGACCAGGAGCAGTGCGCAGGGTAGAGTCCTCATACCCAATATTATGCCATACATCCTTTCAGGCTCTCCGTTGCCCTTGACAATGCGGATTTGCCGGACCCGAGAGCATCAACCCCCGGAGTCCCCTTCAGCGACAGCCTCATCCCGCGCCTGTCGAGGACAGCCCAAGCCCGGCTCTTGGCGAGATCACATCATGAGTTCGGCATTCTTTTGGGATGCGGCGCCGGGACGATTCTCTCAATGATCCTCCGCTTCCAGAATGCGCAAATTCGGCCCAGCAGCAACTTTTGAATCTGGGGGGACTGCAGTTCCCGTTCCCAAGTCGGATCATGGACGCGGATGATCAGGGTTTTTTTCTTCAAGCTTTGGGGCGAGCACTTGCGGGCCAGATCTGCACCCGCCAGCTGAGGCCACAGCTCCTGCAGGAAGATCAGGGCCACCTCGGGGTCCGCAGACGCCTTGCGCAAAAGGGCGGGGAAGAAAGAAGCCAAATGTTGCATCACAAAGCCTCAGCGGGCTTCCGGCTGCCGCCTTGATCCTGGATCCGGGCCAGCCTATTGAGGAACTCGGCGCTGCGGTCGGGAAAACCGGCCCGGCCGGGTGGCCAGCAATCCAACTCCTCCCGCAGCCGTGTCAAGTCCTCAGGGACATCGATATCATACCAGGCCTCAAGCAGCTCCAAGTCGTCGGGGGGCACCTTTTGGCGAGTCTGCTGCAGCACCCGCTCAGTACCCCAATCAATCCCTTCGAAAAGTTGCGGCCTCGGCTCTGACAGACCCAGCAAGTAGTAGCCTCCGTCCGTTGTCGGGCCAATGACGACGCTGACTCTTGACAGCCTCCTGAAGGCCCGCTCGATCCAGCCCAGAGGCACGGTCGGGCTGTCGCTTCCAAGAAAAGCGACATTGCGGTGAGACCCGCAGAGGTGCTGATGGGCGTTGAGCAGGCGCTCTCCGAGATCCCGCCCCTGCTGCAGCCTCAGCTTCCATGCCGGCAAGGGTTCCTTTCTTTTCAATTCGCAGAGCTCATCTGTGGAGCAGTCGGCCAAAAAGAGGTAGCGGTCAACCGCAAGGGCCGAGGTGCGCTCGACGGTGTCCCAGAGCAAGGAGCAGTGCAATTGCAGGCAACCTGCCTTGGAGAGGAAGTGGGCCAGACGGGTCTTGACGGCGCCAAGCCGGGGGTAGCGGGCAAAGACGGCCAGCGCTCCCAATGGGCGCCGGGATGCTTCAGGCGAACAGATAGCTCCTCCAGCTTTCGGGCGCCTGGGTCTGACGGGTCAGCAGCTGGAATTTCTGGACGAACCCCAAGGGTGCCTTGGGGTGCTTCAAAAGGCGCAGCCCGGCCTCATCGGGAGTCCGGTTGGCTTTTTTCCGGTTGCAGGGAATGCAGCAGGTGACGATATTCTCCCAGTTCTTGTCGCCTCCCCTGGAAACCGGGACGACATGGTCATAGGTCAGCTCATGGGCAGATCGGCGGCCTCCGCAGTACTGGCACCGGTACTGGTCTCGGGCGTAGATGTTGCTGCGCGAGAACTTGACTTGGCCGTGGTAGCGGTGGTGCCTGACGTATTGCCGCAGCCGCACTACGGAAGGAAGCCGCATCTCTATGGAAACGCTGCGGATCTCCCGCTCATACTCGGCCAGCACTTCGACCTTCTGCTGAAACATCATTCGAACTGCCCGCCTCCAGGAGACGATGACCAGCGGCTCGTAGGTCGAGTTCAGGACGAGTATTCTCTCCAGGCTCATCATCTGCACGATGCTGCCCTCGCTTCCCGGCCAGCCAAGCCGGCGCGGCGCTTTGCTGATTTTTGACGAGGCATTAGCCTACCATAATTCGACGACTGGTCCGACACCGTCCGGCACTTGAAAAGCATGGCCGGCTTACCGCCGCCGGAGGTTGCCAGCAGTCCGGCCTGCACGGCTAGGCCTTCCGCTTTGAGTGAGTGCCGGGGGGCTTCATCAGCAAGTTCCTGCAGTACTGATCAGGCTGTGTTTTCCGTTCCCTTTCCCCGCTCGAAAATCGGGCAATGCCCATCCATCTGTCCGCAGGCTTTCTCTTGGAGGCCGACGGGCGCAATGCTGTATAATCGTTGTGCAGTCGAGCTGACTTGGAAGAGGGGCAGATTTGACAGGGCTGAAACTGATACTTTTCCAAAACCGACCCGTCGAAGAAGGCAGCAGCGCGCTATCCGCAGTTGACGCGTTGTGCGGATGGTCATTAGAATTCCTGCTTCGGACAAGGGCCGCAGGTCCGGTCAGGGTGAGGGCAGATGTCAGATAACATGGAAGGTCAGGCAGGGTTCCGGGATCGCTTGGTGGACGGCTTGGAGAGGCTGTTCGCGTTGCGGGTCGTCGAAACCGATCGCCTGGATGTCCCCATCGATCCCCACAACATTTACATCGACTCGATCTCAAACCGTCGGCCCATGAGGGTGGCGGCAATTCTGGCCTTTTTGTTTCACATCTTCCTCTTCATCATGGTCTGGCCTTCATTCGGGAACCAAGTACTTCCCATGGCCGACAAGATCCTACAGCTTCGCAATCTGGCCCGACCGGCCGGCGGAGGCCCTCCCAAGCCGATGGTCACGGAGGTGGTCAAGAAGATCCCTCCCAAGCCGAAACCCAAGCGCAAGTTGATGCCCATCCCCGATCCGACCCCACTGGATCCCGAACCGATCACTCGGGAGCAGACACTTGAGGTGTCGCCGGTGCTGGACGAGTTGTCCATCGATTTGACCGTCGGCGACATCACCGGTCCCCCGGGACAGGGCAACGGCGTGGCGGGCACCGGAAGCGGGCCATTCGCGGGACCCGGAAGCAGCGACGCCGCCGACGGGGTCTACACCGTGGGCGGCGGGGTGCTCAATCCCACCCTCATCAAGCAGACCCTGCCCAAATATACCGACGAAGCCATCAAGGCAAAGGTGCAGGGAATCATCCTGCTCAAGATCATCGTCCGCAAAGACGGTTCGGTCGATTCTCCCAAAATCATCAAGCAACTCGGATATGGCCTGGACGAAGTAGCCATTAATGAGATTACCCACCACTGGCAGTTCCGCCCCGGAACCCTCAACGGAGCCCCCGTCGACGTCTGGGCCACAGTCGAAGTGGCTTTCACGCTGAGATAAAGAATGAGCCTGGAGTCAGGCGGGCTGTGCCAATGCCTTGGTCACGCAGAGGCGCAGAGGCGCAGAGGCGCAAGAGGGGAAGGGAAGGGGATCCTCTCGGACTCTGCATCCCTCGACTCTTCTCTCCTTATTTCTGACTCCTGACTCCCGCCCCCCGACTCCTGCCTCTTCCTCTGTCTGCTATCCTGACGCGATGATCCGATTGTTTTCGATCCTTCTCGGCTTGAGCATTTTCGGCCTCGACCTGTGGAGCAAGTCCTGGGCCAAGTCTGCCCTGATCGGACAACAGGCTTGGACCATCATCGAGGGCTTTTTCAGGCTGCGCTACGTGCAAAACGAAGGCATCGCTTTTGGTTTTTTCCACTCCCTGCAGTCGGATTGGAAGAAGGGGCTTCTTTCATTGGCAGCCTTGCTGGCGCTGGGGATCGTGCTCCACTACATTCGCAGCACCCCAATGGGGGAGCGGCGGCTTTTTCTGGCCTTCGGACTGCTGGTAGGAGGGATCTTAGGAAACTTCACCGACCGCCTTCTCAACGGTTTCGTGGTCGATTTCCTGGAGTTGCACTGGCAGGACCGGTTCATCTGGCCCACCTTCAACCTGGCGGACGCCGCCATCACCTGCGGCGTTGCCATCATCCTGATCGACACCCTGTTCGGCCGCGGAAACGAGGAATCCGTGTCATCATCCAAGCCGACTGACGCCACCCGGCAGGAGTCGGGCGCCAGCCTGAAGGCTTGGACGGGCAGGCTTTGGGGAGCGAGCTTTAAGATTGGCTTGCCTGCATTCCGCCTCCCCTACCAGCCAACTGCCAACTGCCAACTGCCAACTGCCTTTTCCCTGCCTTGCCTGCTTCTGCTGACCTGCTCGGCTCTCCAGTCTGCCCCATCTGCCCGTCAGGTCGTCCAATCGCTGCAGCAACGCTACGACCAGGTCCACAGCCTCGCCGCCAAGTTCCGGCAGATCACCGAGGATCGGGGAATCACCCAGCAAGAAGAGGGGATCCTGCTCATGAAGCGACCGGGGCGAATGCGTTGGGAGTACCAGGCGCCTACGCAAAAGCTCTTCGTGGCCGACGGGGAGAAGAGCTTCTATTACAATGTGGCTGAAAAGCAGGTGGTCGAATCGGAACTCGACCTGGAAGACAGAGGCTCTCCACTTCTCTTTTTGATGGGAAAAGGGCAGCTGCTATCCGATTATGAGGTCTCTTTTGAAACCTCCGAAAAGCCCTTGATCGAATCCAATTGGCTGCTCAGGCTCATTCCCCGCCCCTCTAGGATCCAGCCCGACTATGAATACGTCCTGGTGGAGGCCGACCGACCAACCCTGCGCATCCATCGCATCTCCGTCATCGACCCCATCGGCAACCGCAACGATTACATCCTCACCGAAGTCCAGGAAAACCTGCCCATTCAGGAAAAGAAGTTCCGCTTCAAGATTCCCAAGGACGTGGAAAGGATTGTGCAGTGAGAGATCAGTTGGCAGTCGGCAGTCGGCAGTCGGCAGTCGGCAGTCGAAGAATCTAACCCAGTCCCCCTGTCGGCCTTTGCCGCCTTTCTACTCTCTTCTCCTCTTTTCTCTTTTGCTCTCCTCTGCGTCTCTGCGCCTCTGCGTGAAATCCCCAGGACTCCAGCCTGCCAACCGCCAACTGACAACTGACAACTGAGCTACACTGTCCCCATGCCGCGACGGAGGACCGTACGCCTGGGGAATGCAGGCGGCTACTGGGGAGACGACCTGAAGGCGCTGGAACGCCAGTTGAGGATGGGGCCGCTCGATTACATCAGCCTCGACTTCTTGGCTGAAATCACCATGTCCATCCTTCAAAAGCAGCGCACCCGCAACCCGGACATGGGCTATGCCCGCGACTTTGTGGACCAGGTGCGGTCCTGCCTGCCCCTGCTGGCAGAGACGGGGACACGGCTGATCAGCAACGCCGGGGGCATTCATCCCCAGGGCTGCGCCGAGGAAATCGCCCGTGCGGCCCGACAGGCGGGCGTCGAGCTGAAGATCGCCGTCGTCGAAGGCGACGACCTGATGCAACGCCTGGACGACCTGCTCGAGGCAGGTCATCCGATGGCCAACATGGAGACGGGACAGCCTTTGGCCGCAGTCCGCCATCAGGTGGAAAGCGCCAATGCCTACCTGGGCGCGGCACCGGTCATCCGGGCCTTGCGGACGGGCGGCCAGCTGGTGGTCACAGGACGAGTGACCGACACCGGCATTTCGGTGGCCGCCCCGGCCTTCGAGTTTGAATGGGATCTGGAGGATTGGGGCCGGTTGGCTTCTGCCGTGGTGGCGGGGCACATCTTGGAGTGCGGGGCCCAGGCCAGCGGCGGCAACCTGACCGACTGGGAGGAGGTGCCCCGCTTCGAGGACATGGGCTACCCCATCGCCGAGTTCAGCCAGGACGGCTCGTTCATCGTCACCAAGCACGAGCAGTCCGGCGGCATGGTCAACCGCAAGACGGTCAGCGAGCAGCTCGTCTACGAAATGGGCGACCCGCACGAGTACATCACCCCCGACGTCGTAGCCGATTTTTCGACCCTGCAGCTGGAGGATCTGGGCGGCGATCAAGTGCGCATTTCGGGAGTGCGGGGACGGCCCCGCACCGAGTCCCTCAAAGTCTCGATTTCCTACCGGGACGGCTTCAAGGCCCAGGGGACGGTGATCGTGAGCCGGCCTGATGCGGTCAAGAAGTGCCGCGCCATTGCCGACATCGTTTTTCGCCGCATGGGGGTCGAATTCGAGGAAACCCGGGCCAACATGGCGGGCTACGACGCCTGCCATCAACACCTCGCGCCCGCTTCCGATCCGCCTGAGGTCCTTCTTCAGCTGGGAGTCCGCGACCAGGACCGGGACAAGGTGACTGCCTTTTCCAAGGAGTTCACCTCAGTGATTCTGAGCACTGTTTCAGGAGTCGCCATCGTGGGCGCCCGCCCCCGTGTTCAACAGGTGGTGGCCTACTGGCCCTGCCTGCTGCCCGCCTCGGAAGTGACTCCCCAAGTCTCGATGCTGGACAGCGGCAAGCGCTACTCGATCCCCTGGCAGCCGCCTCGGCAAAAAGAGGCACCGACCCAACCCGTTGCGCCTGAGCCTCCCTCCTTTCCTGAGCCCGACGAGGCTGCATCCACGACCCGAGTGCCTCTGCTGCGCCTGGCATATGCGCGTTCGGGAGACAAGGGGAATACTTGCAATATCGGCGTGGTGGCACGCAGCCCGCAGATCTATCCCTGGCTGTGCCGAAATCTGAC
>JANQFM010000253.1 GCA_028277865.1 Acidobacteriota bacterium | reverse complement strand
GATGCGCGGATAGAGTGTCGCGTCCAGGTTCGGCGCCAGGTTCAGGTAATAGGGCAGCGTCAGATCGAAGCCGGTCTCGTCGGTGACGCCGACGATCGGGATCAGCAATCCGCTGCGGCGCCGATCGTCGATGGGCCAGCGCAGCCAGGGCGTGTAGAAGACCGGCACACCGCGCACACGCAGCCGCGCATGGCGGGCCGTGCCGAATCCGGCGGTCTGGTCCAACTCCAGGTCGCGGGCGCGCAGCGACCAGGCGTTGCTGCCTGGCGGGCAGCTCGTGTAGACGATGTCCCGATAGCGGGTCAGCGCCGGGCTGAGGACGTCGGCGACGGCGGCCGTTCCGCGCAGGTTGGCCTGGCCGCTGAAGCGGTAACGGACGTCGGTCATGCGCCCCTGGTCGCGCTCCAGGTTGAAGCTCGCGCCGGTGCCGATGACGCGCAGGCCCGGGTACTCCAACAGCGTTTGACCACTGGTGACGACGTCCCCGCTGCCGCGCTCGTAGCGCAGGCTGCTGGCCTCGATGCGCTGGCTGCCGCGGTCCAGGATGACGCCGCCGGTAAGCTCCAGCAGGGGTACGCCGGCGGCTTCGAAGTAGCCCGAGTTGACCACCACCCTGTCGATGATGTGCCCATCACGCCCGGGAGGGGGCGCTACGCCGTCCACGTTGATACTGGTGGAATTGAAGCTTGTCCCTCCCAAGGCCAGGTTGTCGATCAGCCCGACCGCCTCGACTCCAGGCAGGGCGGAAGCCTGTTCGAGAACCTGACGGTAAAAGCGTTGAGAGCTCTGTGTATCGTACCGATCCGGCGAGAGGCCCAACCAGGTGATGGCGGTGGGCCGCTGCCCGAATCCGGGATCCACAGTCTGGGCCGCATAGAGGCTGCGCAGGAAAAGACCGGAGCCGATCAGTAGCAGGAAGGAAACAGACACCTGAGCCACCACCAGGACGCTGCGGGGATTCAATCGCCGGGGTGCCCCTCCGATAACGGATTCATTTTTCAGAGTCGGATAGACGTCCGGGTTGGTGCTTTGCAGGGCAGGGAAGAGCCCGAAGAAGATTCCCGCCAGCATCGAAAGCGCCAGGCTGAAAGCCAGAACCCGCAAATCCGGTGACATGCCCAGATCCAGGGGCACCGGCAAGGGCAATTGGATACGGTCCAGCAGGCGCAGCATTGCCGTCGCCAGCCCCACTCCCGCCGCGCCGCCCATCAATGCCAGCACAACGGTCTCGGTAAGCAATTGACGAACCAGGGTTCCCCGCTTGGCGCCCAGGGCCAGACGCATGGCAATCTCCTTGCGGCGGTCGGCGGCACGGGCCAGCAGAAAAGAGGCCAGGTTGACGCAGGCGATCAGCAGCACCATCCCCACGACGGCCAGCAGGACTCCGGCAGCGGGATAGAGAACCCGGTCAAAGAGGGGATGAATGGCCACATGGGAGGTGGGGATGGCAGACAGTCCCCATTCGTCCGAGTACTCGGAATAGTCCTGCAACGTCTTGGCGGCCACGCGGTCCAAAGCTGTCTGGGCCTGCAGACGCGTCACGCCTTCGGCCAGGCGTGCCTTGGCAAACATATTGTGCGAGCCTCGGCTGGTGAGCTGATTGGGGTTGGAATTGAGATGATTGGACATCATCATGGGGGCATAGATGGCAGGCGTGATTCCAGGCAGCAGGCTGGGCAGGTTGGCGGGCGCCACTCCGACGATGGTGTAGGTGCGTCCGCTCAAGCGCATGGTGGCCCCGACCACGTTGCGATCCATTCCGAAGCGCTGCTGCCAGAAGCGATGTCCCAGCATGACCACCGGACGGGCGTCGGGCGTCTGGTCCTCTTCGGGAAGGAAACTGTGCCCCACTGCGGGCCGGATGCCCAGCACATCAAAGTAATTGCCCGTCATGACTTCAGCAAAGAGGGTCTCGCTGCCGTCGGAACGATTTTCCTGAGTCAGCGCGACACTGGTGGCCACCAGGCCGTCAAATACCTCTGCGGTGCCTTCACGGATATCTTCGAATTCAGGGTACGAAATGGCGTTCAGCCCCACTTGTCCCGCTTCGCTGGGGTAGATGTCGACCAGTTGCTGAGGGTCGACATAGGGAGGATCGCTGAGCAGGATCTCGTTGACCATGGTGAATATGGCCGTGTTGGCACCCACTCCCAGTGCCAGAGAGAGAACGGCGATGGCGGTGAAGCCGGGATTGCGGAAGATACGCCGTAATGCGTAACGCAGGTCGCGGATCAAAGTCTCCATGAACGCTCCTCCTTTGGCTAGGAAGACGAAGCAGCCAGTGGAAATCTTAACCCGTACTTCTTATGGGTTCGCCTACTGCGGAGCCAGCCATCGAAGCATCAACTCCTTTATCCCGCCAAGCGGCCCCGGCTGTCACCCCTCTTTTCTCACCGACCTGGGTGCTGTTTACGCTGGACCTTTCTGGAGACCTCTTTGATTTCTGGAGTAACGATTGCCGAATTCTTGATCTTCTAAAGGAATTGAGTTATGCTTTAGCCAACAAGTCGAGGCATGACTCGACTCAAGCAAGTGCGCGAATGAACTTAGTATGGGTATCGGGATTTAGCAATGAGAAAGGCCAATCCATTCTACTATTTGTTGTTTCTTTGCACAGTGGCCATCGGCATCAGCCTTTACGTGAATCGTGCGCTGCACAAGCCTACCAGGCAACCCACTGAGATCCAGCTCCGAGAGCCCTTTTTGAACATGAGGGGAAGAGGAATGAGCGGAGAGGAGATCTTGATTGACTTCCACGAGAAGGCGCGAACACTGCTCGCCCTTCTTCTCCCGAGCCAATTGAATTCCGATGCGGAGATGGAGTTTTGGGAGGCTATTTCTGAGGCTCTGGACGCCTCTATCGGACAAGTGTTCGTCCTGGTCGAAACAGAAAGGGCCGAGGGCTATGTCGACATTCCGGTCCGACTTCGGCTCTGTAGTTTGTCAGCAGGGGAGCTGCTAAAGAACGGAATCGAGGCTGCGCCCATGATCATTATTGTCTCGCAGGACGGAATCGCCCAGCGCTGGTGGATTGGAAATCTTTCCCAGAAAGATCGCATCGACATTCAGGCGGCTCTGAATCTTCCAGTGCGGGAGTCGGTGGAGGATACGGGTTGATGACTCGTCCACAGTGGATTCTTATCGCATTCTTGCTGTTATCTGCTGCAGTCATCAACTTCTCCAACCTGAAGTCGTACCTCGAAATTCAACAGGACTTGGAGGAGCGAACGGCCAAGAAAGGGCATCGATTGCAGCCTATGGTTGTCTTCGATGCCAGCGACCCCACAAAGTCTCAGAGAGCGGAGGACTTCATTTCAGACTCGCCTCAGATCGTATTTGTGCTGTCTCCTACTTGCCGGTACTGCGCCGAGACGCTCCCTTTTTGGAGGAGGATCGTCGAGGCTAGCCGTTCTAGTCCTTTAGGCGTTCTCGCTATCAGCACTCGGTGGGATCCAAAGGTCAGTAAGTTCAAAGATGGGCTGGGAACGCAAGTTCTCGTTTCGGCAAATCGCAACCAAGTTGTTGCCAACAGGTTCTTGGTCACCCCTCAGACGATCCTCGTTGACAAGAGGGGGTATGTGAAAGGTGTCTGGCCGGGTGTGCTTTCTTCAGCCACGCTGGACATCCTTTTGAATCAGCACTCGCTTAATTGAGATCAGGAGGCTACGATGAAACAAATCATGAAAGTGTTGTCGTTGGCGGTGGCATTAATTCTGGTGTCGACGCCTCTTTTGTTTCTAAGGACCGCGGCATTCACGTCATGTACCAGTGATGATTCGATCTGTCTTTGCGACGAGGGGTCTTGTTCTGACCCTGGAGATTGCAGCGAGCACTACGACGGAAGTTGTGGCGTTGCTGTGGGTGAGAAGAAATGCGAATGCTTCAACAGTCTCCCCACCTGAGGACGGTAAGATTTCGACTCACAAGAGGCTTGGCTTGTGAATTGGATTGGGGAGCCATTCTGGACCGATTTACCCAGCCAAGCCCTGGCCCAAAACCGAATGGAGGTCAAATTGAGTAGTCAAACGGCATTAAAAATGGCATTCCTAACCGCGATTGTGCTTCTAGTCTTGCCTCTGGCGTTGCTGGTCACCCACGCGGCGGATTGCTCAGAAGATGATGATATTTGCTCCTGCGACCAGAATGAATGCTCCGATCCTGGAACCTGCAAAGAAGAGCACTCAGGGACTTGCGGAGTGGCGGTCGGACAGGATAAATGCAAGTGTTTCCAGTCCCTTCCAACTTAAGGGAAGCGAATTAGCGTTTCCTGCCCAAGACCAGGGCTCAGGCCGGCGGGCGCCACAGTGTCGTCGGCCTGAGCAGGATTCGGAAACAGAGGGTATAGTCGCTCGGAATGGAAATCGGTGCAGTGGCTAACTATATTTACTATATAAAACAATCGATCCGAGGATGTCTCACAAGACCCTGGCTCACATTCGCCATTGTGGCTTCCCTCTCTTTGGGCGTTGGAGTCAACTGCGCCGTTTTTTCCGTGCTGTGGGGAGTTGCTCTCCGGCCTTTGCCCTATAGCCATTCCGATCGAATCGTGGTGATCAAGGAACTCGTTCACCGGACGCCCCAGCGTGTTGTGCCCTATAGAACGGCCTCACCCAAGGACTTGGCCGCATGGCGATCCCAACAGAGTGCCTTCGAGGCTGTGGCAGCCTTTCAGACCCCGGTCCAGGTGAACCTCTCGAATGTCGACAGGCCCGATGTCGTTTCTGCACGTGCCGTCTCGGCGGGTTTCTTCGAGATGCTGGGCGCTCGGACGGAGATGGGCCGCTTTTTCGAAAAAGGAGACGAGGAAACCGGCTCTGGACGGAGTGTTATCCTCAGTCACAAGTTATGGGTGCAGCGATTCGGCTCCCGGCGTAATGTTGTCGGCTCAATGATTCTCCTAGATGATCAGCCATTCTTGGTCATCGGAATCCTGGCTCGACAATTCAGTTTCTTGTACGACAACACCCAGTTGTGGATACCAGCGGAGATTGATTCTCAGGACGGACGGTCTCGAACCCTGACAGTACTCGCCAAACTCAAGTCAGGGCGGACCCTTCGCAGCGCCCAGACGGAGATCGACACCGCCCAGCGGCAGCTCACGCAAGGCGAGCGATTCCGTTCCGGAGCAGCTCTAGAGCCTCTTCAGGAGTATTTCAAGCAGAGGCGGGGAGGCGTATTGGAGATCCAAAACGCTCTTCTGGTGCTTTTGGGGTCGGTTCTGATCGTCAGCCTCATCTCGGTGGGCAACCTCACCAATCTGCTCCTAGGAAGGGTACGCGCCCGATACTGGGAAGCTGCCGTAAGGGCTGTTCTCGGCGCTACTCGACTGCATCTCGCCATGACTCAGCTTCTGGAAGGCTTGCTTCTGGCCGCCCTCAGCGTTTTGATCGGTGTGTTTCTTTCCTACTGGGCGATCGAGTTCGTGTTGGCGGCGAGTCCCTTTGAACTGCGCGGATATCCGATCCATCTCGACTTGCAGGCTGCCGCCTTTTCGTGCCTGGTCGGCCTTGGATTTGGGCTGCTTCTGGCCTTGGCTCCCGCGCTGCTCTATTCCAACCCCGACTTCGGCCGCTCTTTGAGAGCTTCGTCCTCCTGGATTGATCTCCGGCAACGGCGATTTAGCGACATACTGCTCACGGGGCAAGTCGCGGTCAGCCTTCTGTTGCTGATCGGCGCCGGATTGATGCTCAACAGTTTTGCCCGTCTATCCCGCCTCGATCTAGGGTTTGAACCGGACAGATTGCTGACAGCTACTTTACGCCTTTCCGAGAATAAATACGCGTTGGACATTGGCCAAGGTCAAAGAAGGCTGAACAGCGGTTTGCAGCTTTCCTTCGTGAGAAGGGTCCAAGACCTGCTCGGCAGCCTTCCCGGCGTCGAGGCAGTGGGCGTCACGTCTGCCCTGATGGGAGACAGCTTTTTCGCACCCTGTCGTATCGAGGGCCTTCCCCAGAACGGCAGCCCCCTTCCGACTGGATTGGCGTTTCAGTTGGCGGATGCCCGGTACTTTGAGGCTTTGAAGATCCCTGTTGTGAAAGGCCGAGGGCTTTCCAATGACCGTTCGGTCGTGGTCAATGAAAGTGCTGCACAGGCCTTGTGGCCGAATGAAGGTCCTGCTGGGAGCATAGTCTTCCAAGTGAGCTCGGTGGAGGACAGGCGGGAGATAGCCGGTGTCGTGAGAGATACCCGCAACTACCTCAACCAGGACTCCCAGCCGGTCGTATATGTGCCCTACTCCCATCCTTTGCAGCCGGAAGGCCTGGACCGTTCGAGATTAAGCACTTCTTTCGTCATTGCTGTCCGAGGCGAGTCGCAAGCCTTGACTGAGTCCGTACGCCAGGCGGTCCTCCAAGCGGATCCCCACCAACCGGTGTCCCGAATTGCATCCATGAGTCGCCTGCTTTCCGATCAACTGGGTGAGAAGCGATTTTACACCGCAGTTTTGGCTTTTTTGGCCTTTGCCGCTCTCACGCTGACTTCGATCGGTACCTGGAGCATTGTGTCCTACGTCGTCGCTCAAAGAAGGCATGAGATCGGTGTGAGGATGACATTGGGCGCATCCCCAGTCTCGGTGGCTTGGACAATAGCCAGGAGATTAATCCTCGTCGTCTTGCTGGGGATTGCTCTGGGCTGTTGGGCTGGAAACTTGCTCAGCGGATGGATCGACCATCAGCTCTACGGGATTGCCTC
>JANQFM010000339.1 GCA_028277865.1 Acidobacteriota bacterium | reverse complement strand
AGCTAGTTTCTGTTGAAAAAAGCGTTCCTGGAGGATCGGCCCGATTTCTCTGGGCGATTGCTTTCGAGGGGTCCGGGAGGTTGGGCGGATGCCTGGCTGAGAGGCCGTGCCAGGCAAAGGCTGCTTGGCTTTGCCGACGGAGTCATTTCGCCGATGCCTTCTTTAGGCTTTGCCGGGCCAGCAGGCTCAGGTTTTGGGCCAGCACCCCCCAGCCCACCCAGCGCTCCATCCCGCCCATGCCCGAGTACAGGCAGCGGTCGAGCCCGTAGCGCCTTTTCAGCACGCTGATGCGCCCCTCCGAGCCGTTGCGCCACTTCTGGCCTTCCCGGAACCAGCGCTCCTGTCGCCGGGCCTTGCCGGCCTTGCCGGCTTGCCGGATGCAGGGCTTCTTGATCGGCATCTTCTTCAGGGCGCGCAGGTTCTCGCCGGAATAAAACCCCTGGTCGGCCGCCACCAAGTCGGGCAGCCGGCCGAAGGCCTCGGTGTGCCGCTCGACCGAGGGGAGGAGCAGCGCCGTGTCCGCGGGCCGCTTTTCGTACACCGAGTAGTCGGTGACCAGCCCCGTTTCGCACTCCTGGATCTTGACCAGCTTGCCGAACTCCGTCGCCTTGCCCGCCTTGCCCTTGCGGATGGCCTCGGTGTGGGGCTCGAACAGGCTCAGCACCTTGCCCGGGAAGCGGGTGTCGCCCTCCAGGATCCGGGCCCGCGTCTGGGCCAGGACCCGGCGCACCAGCGCCGCCTTGCCCTGAAGCTCCCCGCGCAGGGCCTCCAGATGGGCCTCCTGCATCAGGCTGCCGGCCCGCTTGACCCCCTGGCCGATCTCCTCCACGAAGCGCTCGGCGCGCCGGACGACCTCGCGGGCGATCCCCATCAGCTTCACGTAGGCCGCCTTCAGCCGCTCCGCCCGGTCCTTGGCCCGCCCCCGGCTGATCCGGGCGATCTCCACCAGCCGCCGTCGGCAGGCCCGGCCCCGGTCCACCGCCGCAGTCCCGACCTTGCCTGTCAGCTTCTGCACCTTCTTCATCGCCCGCACCAGCACCCGCACGCCGTCGCCCAGCAGGCCGCTGTCCGTCGGGTGGCGGATGTCGGTCTCCGCCACCGTGGTGTCCGCCCGCAGCTTCGTCCCCTTGGCCTTCTTCTCCCGCACGGCCAAGGCCACCACAAGGCCGTTGAGCTCCTTCACCGCTGCGCCGTCGATCAGGGCGCAGACCTTGGCCACCGACGAGTAATGGGGCGCCTTCATGCCCCCCAGCCCCACGAAGCGCCGGTAGCCGATCGACCACTTCACCTCCTGCATCAGCTGCCGGTAGGACCACTGCTTGAAGTGCTTGAGCGCCAGAAGGCGCAGGTACATCGCCGCCGGCAGGCTCTTGCGCCCCTTGCAGGCGCTCTGGGGCCGGCGCCCGCGCATCTGCTCGGCCACCCGCTCGGCCAGCCCCGCCTCATTCAGCGCCTGGTCGATCTCGGCCAGCTCGACCGGCATGCCCTCCACCTCCCGGTCGGCGAACACCTCCAGGAAGCTGCCTTGGCGATCCTCGCTGACTACCATCATTGCCCTCCGATCCCCAGGGCCCGCCGGTTCGCCTCGGCCCGCTGCTGCAGCCGGCGCACCGCCCGCTGGTAGGCCTCGATCCCCTCGCGCACCTGCCCGGCCTTGGCGGCGGGCACGTAATAGGTCCTGGTCTTTCCCACACCCAGCGTCACCGACAGGTAGAAGTAGGGGCCGTGCCGCCGCCCCGTCTGGCAGCGGCAGTTCGGGTTCCCGCAGCGGGTGCCCCGCTCGATGAGCGACCCTCGGATGAGCTTGCCCCATTCCAGTGCGTCCCCTGTGGAAGCCTTCCGATCATTCATATGACTGCTACGCTACCATTTCCCTCTGACAGCTTTTGGGGCTGCGGTCGAAAACCGACGGCTCAGCTCATGTAATTCATTGAAAATAAGCGAGTTCTATTTTTCAACAGAAACCAGCTAGTGGTCAACGACGGCATCCTCGACAGCCCGCCGGATCAAATCACCGTCACCGCCACGCCGACGCCCCCCCTGGCCGCCGAACAACTGATCGGCATTTGGGATCTGAATGTGGAGGCCTCCAACCAGGAGTTCCTGGATGCAGGTGACAATGTCCGCATCGTCGAAGGGGCATTGCTGATCGATTCGAATACCATCAGCCTAGCTGTGCGCGGCGATGACGGAGGTGCCGGCTTTACGGCCTTCCCCTACACCCTGCACGACTTGAGGGGCGACCCTTTCTTGGTTTCGCTCGGCCAAGGAGGCCGGAGGCTCAGCTTCTTCGATCCGGAAACCGGCGAGTTGGCCGCCTGGGACAAGCGCACCGGCAATCTGCCGCCCCTGCCTGGGCAGGCCCCTCTTACCCAGCAAAACCTCCAAGGAACTTGGAGCCTCAACAGCGACGAAACCTCGGCTGGGTTACTGACAATCCCATTGGGCGCCTTGGCCGGCGAACCCATCGTTGAAGGCACTCTGACATTCAGCGGATCGCAGCTTACTGCCAGGGGGCGAACGGAATCTGGGTCTGAGGTTTCCGGCACGGCATCCTTCCAAATCGTTGTGGGCAAAATCCTGGCCATCGAACTCGACTTCGGAGATTTCATCCAGGCCCGCGCCGCCATCACCAATTCCGGCGCCCGCTTGATTGCAGGGCTGCCGGAAGCAGGGGAATTCATCGAGGTTTATGACCGCCAGTAAGCTGACACAAGCGCTCTCCGGACGAACTGGCACCCCAGTCTGCATCGTGCTTGTCCTTTCGGGATTCTCAAGTGGAAGCCGAGATGCCCTAAAAGTCCGGCTTCTGCCGATCAGATGGAGCGCATGCATCCCCCGGGCTTGATTCTGGCGACCTGATGCTTGGTGCCAACCTGGGAAACCTCATCCGGCTGTGTCGCCATGGGTGCAGCAGTCGGAACCCCCTTCACACTCGTGGCCGCCGTCGGGTCCGCTTGAGGCGCAGCAGACCAAAGGCAGCGAAAGCGCTTCCAAAGCGGGGGAATCGCTCACCTGAAGCCCGGTCTGCATTGGGCCGATGGCCAGCCCGAAGAGCATCCCGAAGACGAAGACGGCAGGACGGGCCAGCGCCTGGAAAGGCAGGGAAGAGGCCCGGCCCAAGCGTCGATCGGGGAGGGAGGGAGCAATTGGCGCCGAAGGCCGAAACGCCGTCACCGGGCCGATGAAACGGTAGCCCACCCGAGGGACAGTCTCGATAAAAAGGGGGCTTTTGGGATTGTCGCCCAGAATGCGCCGCAACTCACAGATCCCTCTCCACAAAACCTCTTGCCCGACATGAGTATCGGCCCACACCGTCTCAAAAAGCTCGTCCCGGCGAACCGTCCGGCCCGGCCGTTCAGCCAATACCATCAGGACCGACATGAGCTTGGGCTCCAGTCGGACCGCTCGGTCGTTTCGCAGGTTGACCAGCCGGTTGCAGTCAGGCCGGACTCTCCAATTGCCAATCCTCAATTCCTTTGCCATGACATCTCCCCGTGTTTGATCAGCCATACCATTTCTCATCATACTTCATTTGCGGTCGGCTGGTTCCCGATACCTCATGACCTGCCCTTTGCTGGGCTTGTTGCCGGCCCCCGAAGAGTGGCGGCGAAATCGGCCGGAATAAACACCCGGCACTCCGCGTATCAGATTGGAACTTCAGGGAGTTGAAGTTCAGCCTGATAGGATTTCGCTCAGCAAGGAGGTGCCCGCCATGGAAGAACAGTCAGAACCCCAAGCCCCGACCCAGCCATCGCCCAAGGGTGGCTTTTGGAAGATTCAAGCCGTAATCTTCGAGCCACGCTCGGCTTTTGAAGAGATCAGGCGCAATCCCACTTTCGCCTTGCCTTTGCTGCTCGCAATTGCAGTGGCAGTGCTGGGCTTCTCCCTGCTTCTCTATCTCGTCGGCCCGGACCTGTTCGCTGAACTGATCATAGAAATGGACCCTCAGTCCAGGGAGCAGCAGATCTCCGATGAGCAGCTCGAATTCTTGTCCAGAGCGTTGCCTTACCAATTCTATGGAATCGCCGTCATAGGGCCTCTGATCGGAGTCTTTGCCGGCGCCGGTATTTATTGGATCCTGATGATGCTTTTCGGCGCCGAGGCGACCTATAAGCAGACTGTTTCGGTGGTTGCCCACAGCTCGCTCATTTTCTTCCTCATCTCATCGCTCCTCAGTGCCACTGTCCTCATGATCACGGACGACTACAGCGAGCTGAACATCCAGAGTCCGGCGACGACCAACCTTGGATTCTTGTTCGACCGTTTCGAAGAGCCGGCCATGTACGCGCTGGCCGCGGCAGTCGACTTGACTGCCTTCTACTACCTTTTTCTAGCCGCGTTGGGGCTGACGGTGATCACTCGGCGCAAATCGATGGGCCTGGGCATTGCTACCGTGGTGATCCCCTACGTAATTCTGGTCGGCATCCAGGTGGGAATGGCCTACATCTTTAGCTGAAGGGCTTCTTTGTGTTTTCAGGCCCTCGGTGCCTGTCTGGCTATCCGCGGCCTTCCCAATCCTCGATTCTGCGCCGTTCGCGCTTGGTGGGGCGTCCGCTGCCTTTCTCGCGTTGGGCTGCCGGCTGGCGCATCAGCCGGTCGATAAGGTCCATTTTAGGGCGCTCGGGGCTATGGTCTTCGTAAAGCGTCCGGGCTACGGCTTTGGGAACGGATCGGTCGCGCAGCTCGCGGACGATGAGGATGCGGGTCCAATCTCCGAGCTGGATTTCCAGACGGTCGCCCAGGCGGAGCTTGCGGTGAGGCTTGGCGGGCTGGCCGTTGAGGCGCACCCGGTTGAGGGCGCAGGCACGGCTGGCCTGGGAGCGGGTCTTGAAGATGCATGCCACATCCAGCCACTTGTCCAGCCGGACCTCCAAAGGCACCTCCTTCAGCTTCGCGTCAGGAAACAAAGGCACCAGGCAAGAACGCAATCAAGTAAAGGATCCTTGCGCGCTTGGCGCCCTGGCGCGCAACTATTCCTGCCGGGGCAGCCACACTTCGTGGACGTGCAGCCACTCCACCTTGTTGGGATTGCCCGGCTTGCGGCGAAACACGGCGCTGCTCAAACGCCCACTGCGTTCTTTTTCGTCTTCCTGCCATTCCTCGTAGGTGATTAGCCAAAGCCCCTCGCCAATGGGACGCCCCTGGTAGTTCTCAATCCAGATGCGGAACTTCTTGCCCGCCCTCGAGCCGTGGGAGCGGCGCAAGCCGTCCAACAGTCGGTCACGGGGAGTCAGGCTGCCGCCGGGTCCGACGATTTGGAAGTCACTGGAGAGCGCTCCGTCCAACCGCTGAAAACTCTGATCAGTGTTTTCCAGCAGGCCCAAGAACCAATCTTGAAAGAATTGGTGCAGTTCGATGACCTCAGTGCGGCACTGCTTATTCATGTGCCGGCCTCCCTGGATGACAGCCGCCGACATGGACGTCAAGGTCAACCAGCCGACAAGCAGACCCCAGCCAACCTTCGATGCTCGGGAAAGAGCCTCCATGGTCAGCCAGTCTATCGCCGTCCGGGTGATGCTTCAAGCGCGACCAGGGGGATGAAGTGACGCGCAAAAGCGGTTATTGTACAATGATCGCGTCGCAAGGAGCAGCGATGGCGACACATTCCTTTTTGATTCGCACAGATAGCGAAAAGCTAGCGCAATTGGATGAACTCGGCCAAAAGCTCGATCGCTCCCGCGATGCACTGGTCAACCAAGCCATTGATGATTTTCTTTTGCAGCAGGCCATCATCCTTGGAAAGATCAAGCGAGGGCTGGAATCGGCAGACCGTGGTGAACTCATACCGCATCAGCAAGTCTTCGACCGACTGAAATCGCGAAGCCTCACCCTTGGTACGAGTCGAGATGATCTTGAATCACCTTGAAGATCCGACAATTACAGCCTGGCTGAATTGATGTCAGTATTCCCGACGCCAGTCATGGCTGATGGCGCGGGCGATGTCTCGGGCGGTGTTTTTCAGGCGGTGCTGGTGGCCGGAACCCAGCTGGCGGTCCCGGTAGTTGTAGGCTCGCCACTCGTAGTGGTCGCGCCGAAATCCGCACTCGTCGAAGTTGAATCCCCTCCGACGGTCGACCTGAACCACGTAGTCGTAGTCATTGCTCGGCCGGAAGCGGCTGATGACGGCATAGTCGGCACGGAATCCCTCTCGTTGGATGGCCCGGTCCAGTTCGCGTTCCAGCTTGCGGATGTCGCTGCGGGAAAGCCTGGAATCCACCACCACGGCCACCAGAGGATAGCGGCCTTGGGCCGACAAGGCGGCGATGAAAAGCAGGCTGAAAAGCAGGGTCAAAATAGGGGAGCTTTTTCTCATGTCCTAACCTCCTGTATGTGGCCCATTTAGATTGGGGGCCGGGAGGTTGGGTTCAAGGGGAATCGGAGGGAGAGACCGCAAAAGGGCACGAATCGACAATAGGGTCGTGTTAAGACACGGCCTCGTCCCCCAACAGTCAGGTCAGGCTTCTGATGGGGGAGTGGCAGCGTCTTTCTGCTCAGGATCTTGTGGAGACGGTGCAACCGGTTCGGACTCGGCTGGCGGCTCGATTGGAGGCGCCGGTTCCGGCGCCGCGATGAGGCTGCGGCAGAGCTGCATCTGGCTGGCGAAAAAGACCAAACGGACTCCGATGCGGGCAGCGATGTAGATCTGCCCCAGCAGCAAGGCCAGCAACACGCCCGTCCAAGTGCTGTCGGAGGCGCCGGGAGCCGCGGCTGCATAGAGCAACATCAGTATCAGCCCCAGCAGGGTCACCAGCAGATAAAGTCCCCCCACCCGCAAGAAATGGGAGGTGCTGACGCGTATTGCGCGCAGCAGCGAAAGCAGCATGCTGCGCCGCCGTTCCAAAACGGTCAGGATCTTGGCGTAGTCGGACAGGATGTTGACCAGCCATACGGCCGCCAGGAAGAGGAGCAAAGTGAAGACTTTCCACAGGAAGGCCCAACGCTCGTCGATGCTGTCCATGGTCAGGCTTTCAAACCAATCGTCCAGCCAGGGGGCCAGGTAGGCGTAGATGAGCCAGTAGAGGATCCCGGCCAAGGCCATCAGGCGCACAAAGCGTCCCCAGTAGCGCGCACCCGCGGTGGCGAATTCCTCAAGGGAGGGGGAGATGTTCTTTTCAAAAGCGGTCAGGATGCCTCCGGCGGCGAATGCCCACAGCAGCAGGTAGGCGATGCCCACAGCCAGGAGGGCGGGGAATTGGCGGAAAAGCGTCCCCGTGGCAAAGCCGTCCAGAGCCTTGAAGACGGCCCCGGCGCCGACGACGGTGGGCTCGAATGTGGAGGCCAAGGCCTGGGCGTCGGCCTCGAACTCCTGAAACCAGATGTCGTCGTAGCCCTGGGCCAGCTTTTCCGCCTTGAAGCTGTTGCCCAGCGAGTCCTCGATGCTGTTCGAAACCAGAATGGCGGGCGCCAGGGCCAGCAAGAAGCTCAAGCCCCACATCCAGAAGATGATTCGCTTGGAACGCCCCACCTGTCGAAGCCCGCCCCGGAAAGCCTCAAGAACTGACATCGAACCTCCTTGGCCAAAGAGCAACAGAGGGCACAGAAAAAAAAGAGCTAGAAATGAAAGGCCACTTGCTCCATCCAGTTCTGCAGCCACAGCATCCACTTCAAGGACCACTTGCGGGCGGCGAAGGAGGCGGGGGCTTGGCGCTGCCAGGTGTTGTTGGTGCGCCGCACGTCCAGGGCCAGGACTTCGTCCGGATCGACCTCGACACGCTCGACCTTCTCGGGCCGCCGGTAGGTGAATTCCTTCCAGCGCCCCTGGCCGTCCCAGGACTCCTCGACCGTCTGGCCGCCTTCGAACGTGATGCGGATTGAATCGATGGGGAATCGGGCCTCGCCCCATCGGCGCACACGCACGTGCTGCACCGTTGCGCTGCTGTAAACCTCATCCACGCCGTAGTCGAAGGTGTTGGAGCTGTAGTAGGTCTCCTGCCAGAACCATCCCAGGTCCTGCCCGCTGACTTCGTGGGCCACTTCAAAGAAATCCTCCGAGCGGGGATGGCGGAATTTCCAGCGCTCGAAAAAGGCGGACATGACTTTTTGAAAAGTGTCCCAGCCCAGGTAGCGCTCCAAGGTCACCAGCATCATGCCCGGCTTGGTGTAGGAATTGACTCCATAAGCGCCCGGCCCTTGCTGCCAGGAGGGGACGGACATGATGTCGCGTTCCAGGGCGGGGTCGATCAAGCTCCCCAGGCCGGCCACCGAGCGCGGCGCTCGGGGCAGGCTTTCAAAAATCAGGGGCAAATAGCCGTCCAGGTAGCGCTTGACGATGAAGGTTTCGGGGAAAGCGGCCAGCATGGTGCTGCGGGTGGAGTAGGTGTTCAAGCCTTCGTCCAGCCAGGCGTCCTCGAACTCGTTGTTGGCCACCAGGAGGTACCAGAACTGATGCCCCATTTCGTGGATGGTCACCCCTTCCGGCGACCCTGAGCCCTGGGGCTGCAGCCAGCGGGTTCCGCCCGTGAACAAGGTGGGGTACTCCATGCCTCCCGTCCTCGACCGGAAAGCAGGATCGACCACGGTGACGTGCCCGTAGGGATAAGCGCCGAACCACTCCCCGTAGTGGCGCAGGGCTGCCTCGGTGGCGGCAAAGTAGCGTTGGCGCTGGCCGGCATGGTCGGGCATGAGCAGCAGGCGCATTTGGACGGCGGGCAGGCCGGGATGCTCGAAGAGGCGGGCGTGCTCCTGAAAGTGGGGGCTGGCCACCCAGGCAAAGCCGTGCACCCTCTGCTGCACGTAATGGTGGGTGGCCGTTCCGTCGCCGTTGTCTTTGCGTGCCTGCAGTTGCCCGGTCGCGCCCAGCATCCAATCCGAGGGCAGCCGCAGCTTCACATCGTAATCCCCGAACTGGCTGTAAAATTCGGTCTGGATGAACTGGTGGCAGTTCCAGGTACCGTCTTGCTCGAATACGCCCAGCTTGGGAAACCAGTGGGCCAGCAGCACGTAGTCCCCTCGAAATCCCGTTCGGGCAAAGGTGCGCGGAACTTTGGTGCGGAACTCGATCTCGACTTGGACGGCCTGCCCAGGCGCCAGCGGCTGCTGCAGAGGCACCTGCAGGACGGTCCGGTCATCCGCATTGCCGTCGTCGGGCTGGATGTAGCGCAGCCTGCCGGTGTAGTCGTCGTGCTGTTTGGACTGAACCTGCGGATCCTGGCTGGGCAATCGGGTGACGACGATCAGCGAATCGACCTCGGTGAATCCCCAGTCCTCCTCATCCAGATCCGAGAAGTCCCGGCCCCGCGACCGGAACGAACTGAGAAAGGATGAATTCTGGTCTCTCCAGGCATTGAAGTAGAGGTGAAATCGCAGGTCTGGGGCCGGTTGCTGGGTTTGGTTGGCCCAACTTAGGACGATCTTGCCGTCGATCAGCTTGGACTGAGGGTCGAATGCGGCCTCGATCCGGTAGTCCACCTGCGCCAGCCCATTGGCGGCAAGGCCGAATAACCAAAAGAATGCATACCCCAGAACTGAAATCATCCTCATCACGCTCCCCCAAGAGTGATGATTACTTGCGGTTGAAGCAGCGAACCGCCTTCCAGTTCCCCATAAAGTCGATCTTTTCGAATCGGTCGACTTCCAGGCCGCACTCTTCCATGAGCGGCCTGGCGCTCAGATCGGTCCGGAATCCGACGCGGTAAAAGAGCGGCGAGAGGAATCGCTCGAGTGCCCCGACCAGAGGGACCTCGTGGGTGAAGTGGTTCATTATCACGATGATGCCGCCCGGCTTGCAGACCCTCTTCATCTCGTGAACCACCCGGACAGGATCGGGGACCGTCGAGACGAAATAGGCGGCCAGCACACGGTCGAAGCTGTTGTCGCCGAATTCAAGCCGGGTTGCGTCCATCTTGAGAAGTTGGACGTCGGCGCGCCCCAGCTGGGCCATGCGCTTGTGGGCCTTGTCCAGCATCTTTTGGGAAAGGTCAACTCCGGTGATCTCGATGTCGCGGGGCATTTCGGCAATCGAAAGGCCTGTGCCGGCGCCCACCTCCAGCAGGCGCGCCCCCGGATACAGGTTCAGCAGGTCCGGCGCCATCTCCCTCCCGCTGTTGAAGACGGGGCCGAAAATCAAGTCATAGACGCTGGAATATGTGTTGTAAACCTTCTCGACATGCTCGACGCTCAATGGTGGCTCCTCTCGACGGCCGTTAAAAACCGCATCAGTCTAGCACTATCTGGAAAGAGAAGGAAGGAGTCAGGAGCAGGGAGTCGGGAGTCAGGAAGAAAAAGAAGCAGCGAGAGGGAGTGTCAAGAGGAAAATCCTGACCGGTCCCTGTTTATCCTCCGTGCCTGATTCTCTTCTTTTCTTCCTGAGCTCCCGACTCCTGACCCCTGACTCCTACCTCTTTTTTACTGAAACGAACCGCTTGCATCCGCGTATCATGTCATACGATGATGGGCAGCTAGGGGTGAGGCCGTTTAATTATGATAAAAAGAGTTTACCTTTTGGTTTTTCTCTTGGTTGGTGTGCCTGCTTGCAGCCTGGATGGGGGCGACGGGAACGCGGGGGACCGGCGGGGCGCCTTTGATTCCCGCGGCCGCGGAGACGGCGGACGGCGCGGGTCGGCACAGGCCTCGCCTGAGTTTCAGGAGATCAGCGTCAAGGCTTCGCGGGTGGAGCGCCAGCCCATTTCGACCTACATCCTTTCCAATACCACCTTGGAGCCGATCCGCTCGGTGACCATTGTCGCCCGAGTCAGCGGGCTGGTCACCGAGATCCTGGTGGAAGAGGGGGACCGGGTGAGCGAAGGCCAGGTGGTGGCGCGCCTGGAAGACCGCGAGATCCGCAACGAGCACGAGCAGGCCAGGATCGCGGTCGATCAGGCCGGGATCCAGGTCCGTCAGGCCAAGGTGAGGGCCGACCAGTCCCAAGCCGCCTACGACCGCTCCCTGACCCTGAAGAAGCAAAAGCTGATCAGCCAGCAGGACTTCGACCAGGCGGAGCTGAACCAGCGCACCGACTCCCTGGCTTTCGATGTGGCCCAGCAGCAGCACGAAGCCGCCAAGGCCCGTTTGGAGGCGACTGCCCTGCAGCTGGAGTACACGGAAATCCGCTCCTCGATCAGCGGGGTCATCACTGAGCGGCTCATCAACGTAGGCGATCGCCTCAACGCCAATCAGGAGGCTTTTCGCATTGAGGACTTCACGCCCATGTGGGCACGCATCTTCATACCCGAGCGCGAACTCTCCTTGCTGCGCAATGGGCAAGGAGCCCGGATCAGCCTGGAGGCCTTTCCCCAACAGGACTTCACTGGCGTCATCAAGATGATCAACCCCCGCGTGGACGCCGAATCGGGCACGGTCAAGGTGACGCTGGAGGTCAGCGATCCCAGCCGGCGCCTGCGGCCCGGCATGTTCGGTGTGGTGCGCATCCCCACTTCCACCCGCCCCGAGGCGGTGGTCATCGCCAAAAAAGCGGTCCTGCGGGAGCGCGACGAAAACCGGGTCTTTGTCATCAAGCCCGACAATACAGTCGAAAAGCGCGTCATTGAATTGGGCATCAGCGAAGAAGACCGTGTCGAAGTGGTCAAGGGGCTGGCGTCCGGCGATGCCGTGGTGGTGGTGGGCCAGGAGAGCCTGAACGACGGCTATCCGGTCAAGATCCTGGATTGGGAAGGCACGCCCGGCGACCTCCCGGTCGCGTCCCCGGCACAGCCAACCATCCCTTCGGTGGCGGCACGCATGCAGGGCGGATCGGGAGAGGAAAGTCCATCTGCACGTCCCGCAGCAGCGGAAGGGAGGAGCCGCTTCGGCGGCGGCCAAGGGCAAAGGCAAAGGCAGGGCCGAAGGGGGCAAAGGGGAGATCCGGAAGCCTTTCTCAAGCGGATGCTGGAAAGCAACCCCGAAATGAAAAAGGAATACGACAAGCGCCTGGCTGAAGATCCTGGATTGGCCACTGATCCCGACAAGCGACGGGCTTTTTTCCGTGAAATGATGTCCAAGTTCCGTTCAAGGCAATGAAGGTCGTCCAGTTCTCCATCCGCCGGCCCGTGACCGTCACCATGATCTTCGTGGCTGTGACGGTTTTCGGGGTGGTCTCTTTCGAGAGGCTGGCCCTGAACCTGCTGCCGGATATCTCCTACCCCACCCTCACCATCCGAACCGGCTACGAAGGCGCGGCGCCCGCCGAGGTCGAGAACCTGATCAGCAAGTCGGTCGAAAACGCCGTCAGCGTAGTCAACAACGTGGTGCGGGTCAGTTCGGTCTCGCGGCCCGAAGTCTCGGACGTCATCATCGAGTTCAGCTGGCAGACCGACATGGACTTCGCCAGCCTGGATGTGCGCGAAAAGCTCGACCAGATCAACCTGCCCCTGGATGCCGACCAACCCATCCTGCTGCGCTACGACCCCTCATCGGACCCCATCATCCGCGTCGGCGTGACGGGGTCTTCCAACCTGGCCACCCTGCGCTACTTTTGCGAAGAGTTCGCCAAGCCCGACATCGAAAGCATTGCAGGGGTGGCAGCGGCCCGCGTCTCGGGGGGATTGGAAGAGGAGATCTTCGTCGAACTGGACGAGAAGCTGCTGGCCTCTCGGGGGCTTTCCATCCAGGAGGTGACCAATCGCCTGCAAGCCGAGAACATCAACCTCACCGGGGGGCTGCTGCGCGAGGGCGAAAGCCGCTACCTGGTGCGGACCCTCAATGAGTTCCAGCAGGTGGAGGACATTCAGGAGGTGGTGGTGGGCACGCGGGGGCGGACCACCATCCGCTTGGCCGATGTGGGACGGGCCTACTCGGGCTTCAAGGAGCGCGAGATCATCACCCGCATCGACGGCCGCGAAAGCGTCGAGATCGCCGTCTTCAAAGCCGCCGAAGCCAATACCGTTCAGGTGGCCCAGGTGGTGCGCGAGCGGCTGGACGAATTGGAGAGCACCTACCGGGGCCGCCGCGAGGCGCCACGCTTTCAGATCGTCTTCGACCAGTCGCGATTCATCAAGCAGTCGATCGACGAAGTGCTTCAGACAGCCGTCATCGGCGGCATTCTGGCCATCATCATCCTGTTCATCTTCCTGCGCAGCCTCAAGAGCACCCTCATCATCGGGCTTTCCATCCCCACCTCCATCGTGGCCACCTTCTTCCTCATGTACGCCTTCGAGATCTCGCTCAACATCATGTCGCTGAGCGGACTGGCGCTGGGCATCGGAATGCTGGTCGACAATTCCATTGTCGTCTTGGAATCGATCTACCGCCACTACACCAAAGGCCATTCGGTGCGCCAGGCGGCCGACCTGGGCGCCAGTGAGGTGGGCAAAGCGGTGGTGGCCAGCACCATGACCACCATCTGCGTCTTTGCGCCCATCGTTTTCGTGGAAGGCGTAGCGGGCCAGCTCTTCGCCGACCAGGCCCTGACGGTGACTTTTTCGCTGGTGGCCTCGCTGGTGGCCGCCATCATGCTCATCCCCATGCTCTCCAGCCTGGGCGGCAGCAAAAAAGCGGCCCGCATTGCCGCTTCTGGAAAACAGGGCCTGCTGCGCCGCTTTTACCTGGGAATCCTGGCGGCCGCCCTCAAGCAGCGCCTTGCCGCCCTGGCCGTTGCGCTGGCCCTTTTCGCCCTGGCCGTTTCATTGCTGAGCGGACTGGGCGCAGAGCTGATTCCGGAAATCAGCCAGGGAGAGTTCTTTGTGGATGTGGAATTGGCGCCCGGCACGCCGCTGGAGGAGACTTCCACCAGGCTGGCCCAGTTGGAGGAGGTGCTGCAAAGCCACCCGGACGTCCGGCAGTACTACACCATCGTCGGTTCGGGCAACCAGACAGGTGTTTCGGCAGTCGAGGAAAGGGAGTACATCGGCCAAATCCTGGTGGCCCTGCAGCAAGGCATCCTGCATGAGCGCGAAGAGGAGGTCTTGACTGGGCTCAGAGCCGATCTGCAGCAGGTTCCCGGCGTGGAACTGAACTTCTCGCGCCCGGCCCTTTTCAGCTTCAAGACCCCTGTAGAGGTGATCATCCAGGGCTACAACCTGCAAGCCCTTAAGACCCAGGCTGAACGGCTCAAGCAGCGATTGCAGCAGATTTCAGGGCTGAGCGACCTGAAGGCCAGCACCGAAGGGGGCAACCCGGAAGTCCAGATCCGCTTCGACCGGCGACGGCTGGCCAGCTTCGGCATGACCGTCAGCCAGGGCGCAAACCTGGTGCGCAACAAGGTGCTGGGCGAGATTCCCACTGAGTTCAACGAGAAGGACCGCAAGATCGATATCCGGGTGCGTTTGCAGGAAGAGGATCGGCGCAGTATCGAAGACGTGGAAAACCTCTACCTGACCGCCCCCTCGGGCGCCCAGATCCCTCTTTCCTCGGTGGCTGAAGTGCGCCTGGAGGAAGGGCCCACTGAAATCCGCCGCCTTGGCCCTCAACGGGTGGCGGTCATTACGGGCAACATCGGGGGCCGGGACCTGCAAAGCATAGTGGAGGACATCAATTTGGAGCTGGCCTCCTTTCCCTTGCCCTCGGACTTCAACGCCTTTGTGGGCGGGCAAAGCGAGGAGCGGGCGGTGGCATTCGAAAGCATGCAGTTCGCCATCCTGCTGGCCATCTTCTTGGTCTACCTGGTGATGGCCTCCCAGTTCGAATCCCTGCTGCAGCCCTTCGTCATCATGTTCGCCATCCCCTTCGCCTTGATCGGAGTGTCGGCGGCACTGGTTTTGACGGGGCAGGCGATCAACGTGGTTGTGCTGATCGGAGCGGTGGTTTTGGCCGGCATCGTGGTCAACAATTCCATCGTGCTGATCGACTACACCAACCAGCTGCGCCACAAGGGAATGGACAAGTTCAGCGCCGTCAGGCAGGCTTGTTCGGTGCGCATCCGCCCCATCTTGATGACCACCAGCACCACCGTTTTGGGCCTGCTTCCCATGGCGCTGAGCTTCGGTGAGGGCTCGGAGCTGCGGGTGCCCTTGGCCATCACCGTCATCGGCGGATTGATCACTTCGACGATGCTGACGCTCATTCTGGTCCCTGTCCTGTACACCATTGTGGTGCGGGAAAAGGAGGCCGGCGAGCCGGACAAAGAATTCGTGCCCGCCCGCCAAGAAGCCGAAGCGGGAGCTTAGCGGAAATCTCTGAGTCTTTTGTGATTCTCTGAACTGACAACTGACAACTGACAACTGACAACTGGAACCAATCCATGCAACTAGCGGAGCACTCGGTCTTACGTCCCGTCACGGTGCTGATGGCCACTCTTTCGGTCTTGGTGCTGGGCTTTATTTCACTGGGAAAGCTGCCGCTGACACTTTTGCCCGAATTCGAGTCATCCAGCGTCAGCGTCAACGTCAGCTACCCGTCCTCATCCCCCGAAGAGGTGGAGCGCAACATCACCCGGCCTCTGGAGGAAATCCTCAGCACGCTGGAAAACCTGGAGCGCGTCCAATCCACTTCCTCCTCCTCCGGCTCGAACATTCGCTTGGAATTCCTGCCCGGAACCGACATGGACCTGATGTCTCTGGACATCCGCGACCGCATCGACCAGGTGAGAAACGACCTTCCGGAGGACGTGGAACGGGTCCGCCTGCGCCACTGGCAGTCATCGGACATCCCGGTGTTCCGCTTCGCCGCCGGCTGGCAAGGGGAGGAGAACGAGTTTTACCGAGTGGCCACTGAGATCGTACAGCGTCGCCTGGAACGCATCGAGGGCGTCGCCAACGTCGAGATCCGGGGGCTTGACGCCAAGCAGATCCTCATCGAGGTCGACCCCAACCGTCTGGACGCCCACGGCATCGACCTCTTCAACCTGAGCAACGCCCTTCGCAGCGCCAACCTCAACAATTCAGGCGGCTTCGTTTACGACGGCGAGAGAAAGTACAGCCTGAGGACTGTGGGAGAGTTCAGCGATGTGGATGAGATCGCCCGACTCCCGCTCTGGAACGGCCGCCTGATCCTGTCCGACGTGGCCGACGTCCGCTACGACTTTCCTGAAAAGGACAGCTTTTCCCGCCTGAATAGCCGGGAAGCCGTCACCTTCAGCCTGAACAAGGCCTCCACAGCCAACGTGGTCAGCGTCTGCGCCGACATCCGGGACGAGCTGCAGGCATTGCAGCATTTGCCTCAGCTGAAGGGCAACCTCAACATCCAGGTTTTCAGCGATCAATCCGAAGCCATCCTCAAGAGCCTCAACGACCTCAAGGTGGCCGGCATCTTCGGCGGCTTGCTGGCCATGCTGGTTCTTTACCTCTTCCTCAGAAAGTTCCGCAGCACCCTGATCATCTCCCTGGCCATCCCGGTTTCGGTGGTCTTCACCTTTGCCATCCTGTACCTGATGCGCGTTTTCTTCGGATCGTCGCTGACCTTGAACACCATCTCGCTGATGGGACTGATGGTGGCCATCGGCATGCTTGTGGACAGCAGTGTGGTGGTTTTGGAAAACATCTTCCGCTACAAGCAGGAAAAAGGCTACGGCGCCTTGCAGGCGGCCATCGCCGGTAGCCGCGAGGTGGGAATTGCCGTACTGGCCTCCACCGCCACCACAATCGTTGTCTTTGTCAGTTTCCTTTTTCAAAACAGCGGATCGCGCTTCGGCAACTTCATGCGCGACTTCGGCATTACCGTCAGCGTGGCGCTGGTGGCCTCTTTGGTGGTGGCGCTGACGCTGACTCCCATGTTGGCGGGCCGCATCTTTACAGGCAAGGAACGGCCCAAGAGGCGCTTCATGATCTGGCTGACCGAAAGCTACGGCAGCCTGATGCGCTTCATGCTGCGCTGGCGCTTTGTGTCGCTGATCCTGATGGCCGGGATCGCCTGGAGTTCGGTCGAGCTGCTCTCCTCCATCGACCGCCAGAACATGCCCAACGTCATGGAGCGTGAATTGCGGCTCAACGTACTGATGGAGCGCTCCTTTTCACGCCAGGAAATGACGGATATCTACCGCCGGGCCGAAGAGACCCTGCTCTCCAAGAAAGAAGAGCTGCAGATCATCTCCGTCTCCAGCCGCTTCAGCAACCGCACCACCAGCCAGGGGCTCTACCGGGGCGATCTGAACATTTACTTGAAGGACGAGGGCGAACTGGTTCCTGTCCGGGACATCCAGGAGATGATCCGCTCCAGCTTGCCCGATATCGCCGGCGTGGAATTCCGCTTCGGGCGCCGCCGCTTCTACGGCGGGGGAGGCGAAGGGGGCGTCGAGGTGGAACTGAGCGGCGACGACCCCCTGCTGCTGGCCCAGTACTCCGAGGTCATCGAAGCGCGCCTGGCCAAAGTCCCGGGCGTCAAGGACGTCCAGTCCACCCTGGAAACCGGAGACGACGAGATCCACCTGAGGGTCAACCGTCAAAGGGCCGAGCAGTTGGGCATCTCTCCCGAACGCGTGGCACGCACGGTCTCCTCCGCGCTGGGATCGCGGGCCGCCACCCGCTACAAGAGCGACGAAGGCGAGGTGGACGTGATCGTGCAGTTCGAGGACGGCAACCAGCTCAGCCTGCGCGAGCTGTCCAACACCCGCTTCGAAAACCAGCGCGGAGAGATGGTGCCCCTGTATTCGGTGGTCGAGCACCAATACGAAAAAGGCCCCTTGTCGATCAAGCGCGACGACAGGCGCTCGGTGCTCAGCGTGGTGGCCAACACCGAAAGAGGCGGCTCCAGCTTCATGACCTCCGCCATGGTGCGCAGCGAGCTGGAGGGTTTCCAGTTGCCCGCAGGCTACTCCTGGAGCCTGGGGCGCAGCTGGCGCCGCTTTCAGGAAGAGGAGCAGGAGAGCTTTTTCGCCATCGCCCTGGCCATCATCCTGATGTACATCATCATGGCCGCCTTGTTCGAGCACTTCATTCAGCCGCTGACCATCATGTTTTCCGTCCCCTTCTCGCTCATCGGGGTGGCCATCCTCTTTTACTTGACCGGCACTACCCTCAACCGCAACGCCTATTTGGGCATCCTGGTGCTTTTCGGGATCGTGGTCAACAACGGCATCATCCTCATCAACCACATCAACGTGCTGCGACGGCAGGGGATGGGCCAAAAGGAGGCCATCGTGCAGGGCGGCATGGACCGTCTGCGGCCCATCCTGATGACCGCCGCCACCTCGCTCTTCGGGCTGCTGCCCCTGACGCTGCCCTTCCTCTTGCCGCAATACTTCGGGGCTGTGCAAGGCCGGGCCGGCATGTGGGCGCCGGTAAGCCTGGCCGTGCTGGGAGGGCTGACGACTTCCACCTTCCTGACCTTGATCATTCTTCCCAACGTACACTCCTACATGGAAGACCTTACGGCGATGGCTTTGCGGGCATTGCGTTGGTTTGGAAGCCGGGGCCGAAGAAAAAGCCCCCGGTTGGCTGCGGGCAATGCCCCATGAGCGTTTTGAAAGAGGGGCCGGGTCTCGCGGATTGTGCAGACTGCTGGGTACCACCGGCCGCATGGCCAGATGCTGAGGAAGGCGCGGCTTTCATGCCCGCCATTCCTATTTTCTCACCCTAGAAATTCAGGATCGATGTACTACTAATTTTTATTATAGTATAATTTTATTTAATTTATTTAATATGATTTATTTTGCTTATCATGAAATAACTCCTTTCCACTGACGGATAGAGAGATTTTTGAATTGACACCTTTCGGTATATTAGCTAAGATATCACGGTCTGTAGGTTTCACTGGACAATTCAGAGTAGTTGGCACTGCAAATTATTCGTCAGAGGCAAGAATTGGCTCGCTTGTCGGGGGATTCTGTTTTGTCGGCAAAGGATCGCGTTGCGGTTTTTCCTGCCATACGCCGAATCGGGGTCTTTGTCCGGCCCCAATTGCGTCTTCTGTTGGGTGCCTGCCTGCTGCTGGTGGTGGGGCTGGCGCTCGATCTGGTCGCGCCGCTGCTGCTCAAGCAGCTGATCGACCAGACACTCAACTCCGGTGATCTTTCGGCGTTGAACGGCATCATCGGCCTTTTCGTCTTGCTGTACGCCGTCAAATTCTCAGCCGACCTGGTTGGAAGCGGACTGCGAAACCGCTTTGACCACAGCATCCTGCTGGATGTCCGAAGGCGCCTTTACGAGCACCTCCAGTCCCTTTCCCTGCCTTTTTTTCAGAGCCATCGCACAGGCTACCTGACCTCTCGGATCTTCAGCGACACCAATCAGCTGGGCGGCCTGCTGGGCGGCATGTTTCTGGGCGTCTTGAGCAATATTCTGTTGGTGGCCGGAGCGGTGGCCATCACCCTTTACTTGAATTGGCGCCTGACCGTGGTCTTGCTGCTGGTTGTGCCGCTTCTTGCGCTGCTGACGCGCCAATTCAATCAGCGCATCCAGGTTGCCACCAACACCATGCAGGAGCGGATCTCCCAGATGAACGCAGGCGTTCAGGAGAACCTCTCCGGGATCAGCCTCATCCAGGCCTACACCCTGGAGCGGTTTGCCTCGCGGCGTGCCGGCAAGGACATGGATGCATTGCGCCGAGCCAATGTCCGTTTGGCCGACCTGAACCTGCTCCATCGCACGGGAACGGTGCTGATGACCTCCATGGCGGGGCTGTCCGTCCTTTGGTTCGGCAGCCGTGAAGTGGTCAGCGGAGATCTCACCATGGGCGAGCTGATGGCCTTTTTAGCATACGCCGTCAACGTCTACCGCCCCGTCCAGGATCTGCTGCGCTCCAACCTCTCCATGCACCGTGCCGCCGTGGCCGCCAAGCGGATTTTCGAACTTTTCGATACCTCGGCGGAAATCGTCGAGGCCGACGATGCGAGGGAGATCGTTACGCCGGTGCGCGGCAACGTGCACTACCGCAAAGTCTGCTTCGCCTACGACAGCCAGGACGTGCTTTCCGATGTCAGTTTTTCTGTGCAGTCGGGGATGAAGGTGGCGGTTGTGGGCCGCAGCGGGGCGGGCAAGACGACCTTGCTCAACTTGCTGCCGCGTTTTCTCGATCCCCGTGAAGGTCGGCTGGAGATCGACGGGCAGGATCTGCGGGACCTCAAATTGTCGTCCTTGCGGCAATCTGTCGGCATCGTCTCCCAGGCCACCTTCCTTTTCTCCGGAACCATCCGCGACAATTTGGTCTGCATCCGCCCTGGGGCATCCGACGAAGAATTGACGGCA
>JANQFM010000338.1 GCA_028277865.1 Acidobacteriota bacterium | reverse complement strand
CATTTCCCTCTGACAGCTTTTGGGGCTGCGGTCGAAAACCGACGGCTCAGCTCATGTAATTCATTGAAAATAAGCGAGTTCTATTTTTCAACAGAAACTAGTTAGGGCCGCTTTCGAGCACGAGTCGGGAAACTGGAGACCGGAGACCGGAGACCGGCAGAAGGGAGGCGGGGAAAGTATGCGAGCTTGCCTCGGTGGGCACGGTTTGCTTGGGATGGGGGATCTTGCAGACGGCTAACGGAAGGCGAACGTCACGTCAACAACCCGTGCTTCGCGGTCTGGATCGACACGGATCTGGACCCTTTTCCTGAATCTGCCGGGAATGTTCCTTCGGAAGCCTTTCACGTAAGAGGCGTCGTAAGTCTGGCCGGTTTCCAGCTTCCACTTTTCTCTGAGGCGGCGAGTGTCTTTTTCGGGCAGGCCTGAAAAGCCCACCTGTCCCATTCGGTACTCGTTTCCCTCATCGACAGGGACTTCGACACTCACTCCGCCTTGGCAATGGCCATCGGAGGCTTGGGTTATCACGGGATTGCTGAATTCGGCCTCCAGGTAACCGTTGTTCCTGTAAAGAGGGAGCAGTTTCAGCTTTACGAACCGATCCAAGGCAAAACGTGAATAGTGACTGCCGATCAGAGCCTTGGCAAGTTGGATCAGCTCGTTCTCCTGCACGACGCTTGCTTGAGGGAAGCGCAGCGAGCAGATGGGCAGGTTGGGGATTCGAGCACGAAAAATGTGCCTCAGTACCTTGCCCGGCCTGGAAGATCTCCCAAGGTTCAGGGGCATGGAGGGAAAGTAATCCACTCGGTAAGGATGGCCACTGTCCACCAGGAATTGCTGAAGCGCATGCCGAATCCTGTCGATGACCTTCCCTGTGGAAGGGGCCGTCCCATCGAAGCTGGGTATTTTGTGAGCGAACGCGGAAACGATCTCCTCGTCTGAGAACCAGATGAAATTCTCAAAGGACACTGGGACGCCCCACTTGACCTCCTTCAAGGAGAAGAAGGCTTCGAGTCGATTGCCATGCCTGTGCACCTCGAACCGAACCTCGGAAAAGAGGCCTGAATCCCTGAGCCGCCTGGCGGCGAAGTCGATGTGCCGATGGCTGTAAGCAGCCCCTTCGCGCAGTCCGCTCTCCTTGATGATTTGCTGGCGCGTGTAGCGCTGCAGCCCCTGCATCTCAATTCTGACAAGCCGCCCCATGAACTGCGGGACAGACTCACTTATGTATGGTGAAGCAACACTCGCCTGACCGATGAGCATAGGAAGGAGAGCCAAAAGTTGACGCATCCGAACACCTCGGTTTGTACGAGCAAGTTCATAAAAGGCTATCAGCTTGGCACGATAGCGTCAATATCAGGCAAGTCTTGGCAGTGGTCTATTCCGGTGTTGCTGCCATTTGGATGGAACATGGAACAGGGAACACGGAAGAGGGCCGGAAGGCCGAGGATACCTGCATCTTCCTTTTCTTCCCTGTTCCATGTTCCTTGTTCCCTGTTCCATTTGCAAAGGGCAACACTGAATTAGACCAGTATCGAGCCGAAGATGCGGGCGCTTCAGGTCGATGCCTCCGCACTGCCCAACGTTTGCGACGATGGAGCCGGAAAATTTCAGGACACGGCCCCGCATTTGCTGTACAACTGAGGACTATGAAAATCGCTCGTCTCGTCGTTTGCCTCATTTTTGTATGCCTTTTGCCGACTGCCTGCAGTCCCCCTGCGGCCACTGAACCTGCTGCCGATCTCTCCAAGATTGAAACCGTCGAACAGAGCCTGCTCCCCCACTTCTACTTCGAAGGGGAGCAGCAGGGAGTGGCCCTGCTGGAGCGGATGCGCCACTACAACGTGCCGGGCATCAGCCTGGCTGTGATCGAAGGCGGTGAGGTGGTTTGGGCCAAAGGCTACGGTGTCGGAGCAGGGGAAGGCAGCGATCCCATCGACGCCGACACCCTTTTTCAGGCCGCCTCGATCAGCAAGCCCATCGCCGTGATGGCAGTGATGAGGCTGGTGGAAGAAGGAACGTTGGACCTGGACCAGGACGTCAACCAACTCCTCTCTTCATGGGAATTGCCCGCCAACGACTGGACCAGCCAAGCGCCTGTCACCCTGCGAGCACTCATGAGCCACACTGCCGGGACGACGGTGCACGGTTTCCCCGGCTACCGGCCCGATCAGCCCCTTCCCGAAGTTCCCCAGATCCTGGATGGGCAAGAACCGGCCAACACGGCCGCGGTTCGGGTGGACAAGCTTCCCGGAGAAGGCTTTCGCTACTCGGGCGGAGGGACCACCATCATGCAGCAGCTGGCCATGGATGTGAGCGGCTTGCCCTTCCCCCAATTCATGTCGCGACAGCTCCTGGATCCCCTGGGCATGAGCCGCAGCACCTACCAGCAGCCCCTTTCCGGCCATTGGGTTTCCAACGCCTCACGTGCCCATGACGCCGAGGGGCAGGTCGTGCAGGGCGGCTGGCACGTCTATCCCGAGATGGCGGCGGCAGGGCTGTGGACCACGGCGGGAGACTTGGCCCGGGCAGCCGTCGAAGTGCAGAAGTCTCTGAAGGGCAAGAGCAACAAGGTCCTCAAGCAGTCCACATTGAGTGAAATGCTGACTGCACAGAACGGAGGCCCGGCGGGGCTGGGATTTTTTCTGAATGGAGAAGGGCAAAGCTTGCGTTTTGGTCACGGAGGCTCCAACCGGGGGTTTCGCTGCAGTCTGGAGGCCTATGTTCAACGCGGGCAGGGTGCGGCAATCATGACCAATGCCTCCCATGGCGCCGCGCTGGCACGGGAAGTCCTGGAAGCCATTGCCCGAGTCTACCAGTGGCCCGACTACCCCCAGACCAGCGTGAAAGTGGTGCGCCTTGCGCCCGAGCTGCTGGACCGGTACAGGGGGATTTTTGAGCATCCTGTCGGCGGTCGATTCGAGATTGTCCGTGAAGGGGACGAATTGTATGGCAGCCGATCCGGATCGGATGAAAAAGACAAGCTGTTGGCCGCATCTGAGACTGAATTCTATCTGGAATCCCAGCGATCCAAGGTCCAATTCGAATTGAAAGAGGGCCAAGCCGTTGCCTTCACTGTGCGGGTAGGGGGAAGGGAAATCCGTGCCGAGCGCGTTCAGGAATGAACCGGATTTCGCGCCAAGGCGCAAAGACGCCTAAGGAAGAGAAGACCTTCAAAAATCGAGTCGCCTGCATTTCAGATCCGCGTTTTTGCGCCTTTGCGTCTTGGCGCGAAACCCGGCCTCTCCTCCCACAAGAAGGAAAAGCGTTGCAGGAAAGGAAGGTGGCGGGAGGCGGTGCTGACATACTCTTGGATGAGGTCTTCGGGATAATCCTTGCCAGCCAGGCGCTCCCTGGTCCGCTGCCGCCATTGCTCCATTAGTGCCGGCGGCGTATTGCCGGAGCCGGGATCCTGCTCAGAGCAGTTCTCCACAAATTCTCGGGCCGTTTCATCCCAGTCGTCCAGATTGCGGACGAAGGTGTCCGGAAACAGACGGGCCATTTCCGAGGACGATTTTAGACCTTGCCTCGTTTTTCGGAAGGAATTCTCCAAGGTGCGGTCAAAGATGCCCAGCCCTCGCCTTTTCACCGCTCCGGAGGGACGGTAAATCTCCGCCAGATAGCCCGCCTCGCCCTTCAGTTGCTGCAACGCCGGGCGCTCTTCGGGCAGCCAGCCGCCCTGCAGGCAGCCGCCCAGGATGGCCTTCCAGTCCAGGAACATTCCCTGCAAAGCCTTGCCAGGGCGGAAGTCGGGATGCAGGTTCCCGTTGATGTTGAGGTTGTCGTGGTCCATGAAGAGGATCCGCACCTGCCAGCGAGCCTCTTCCCAGCAGCTGCGCAGGCCGACGTTGCGGGCTACGAAAGATTCTCCGCCAGAATAGGCGCCGACGCCCAGCAGGGTTCCCCAAAAGCGGGCCATCTCCTCGAAGGCCGCCAGGTAGGCGCGATCGGCGCGCTCCCGGTTGGAGGGTTGCTGCAGAGCGGCTTTTACATATTGAGCGTGGTCCTGATAGCGGGCATCCGGAGGCGTCAGCCCTCCCAGCACTTCGTCCAAGACCTCTTCGGCAAAGCGTCGTGCCTGCTGCTGGTTCGGCTTGATTCCCAATCCTTCCTCAAAATAGACGGTCGGCCCGCCCGGCCCCAAGTAGGCGGCCAGGCGGTCGAGGCGGAAAGAGCTGGTCCCGGACAGGATGGCTTGGCCGGGGCTGGTGAAGGACAGGAACTGGGCCGTGCGTCCCATGGGCGAGTCCAAATCGGGGCCGTCCCATCCCTTCTCCCGGATAAAGGCCTGGACACCGCTTTCCAACGATTGCCGCATGGGACCGAAGCCCTCCCCATAGACTTCTTGGTCGGTGAAATATTCGGCCAGGTACCGGTCTCCCAGGCGGCTGGGTATGGTCTGGATGCTGCGCAAGGCGATCGGGCGTCCCATGGGCGCCTCGCATCCGTGGGTGAGCCGGTAGATGAGGGAAAGCAAAGAGGAGGCGCCCGCTTCGAAGCGCAACAGGTGGCCGAAGCTTCCCCCGTCCAGCCGGTGGGCCTTGGCCAACTGGCAGCCGTCCCGCTCAAAGGCGGCGCTGAGCGGACGGTCGCCGCGATGCCCGGTGCGCTTGATTTCCAGCTCCAGGTGGCTTCCAGGCGGCTTAAGGGTCAAGACCACCGCACCCAGGGGATGTTCCAGCAGGGAGTTCAGCTCGCAAGGAACCGTCTCCGAAGTCCAGTAAATGCGTGAGCCCTGCAGCAGGCGTTCCATGATTCGCGCTTCAAACGGCGGCAGTTTTGCCATCTGGTGCTGTGCTTCAGGTTCGAAGCAGGGATGGTCTGGCTCCACCAAGTCGGGCAGCCCCTTGGAGGAGCGCAGCCGATCCGCAATCCGGTCGGCAACCTCATCGGCAGTGAAGAGGTACCTGGCCAGGGTCAGATGGCATTCGTGCTGGGCCAGATGGAGAAAATCGTCAATCGCCTTGGCTGTCGGAGGGGATTGATTGAGGCGACGATGGAAGTGCTTGAAGCGGTTCAGCCGACGGCGCAACTGGGGGATGAAGCCTTCCAAGTCAGTGCAAGTGTAGCCTGTTTGCAGGAGCGAGGAATCCAGAGGGCATTCCCTCCCCGGTTCGGCTTTCAGCCCCAGCCGCACGAGCAGCAAGTCGTGCTCCTTCAAGTCCTGAGGGGAGAGCAGCAGCAGCTGATTTTCGAGCATCAAGACGGCAATGCGGCGATGCTCCCATGGCTCACTACTGCCTCCACGGGCCTGCTCGATGAGGCCCAGGCTGAAGTCTCGGTCATAGGCAGTCCAGGGGATTTCGCGCCAAGACGCCAAGTCCGCCAAGTTGGGGATCAGGCCAACCTCTCCGTTATTCACTTTGCGCTCTTTGCGTCTTGGCGCGAAACCGCTTTAGTTAGCCTGCCTTGCCCTCGCTCTTGCCAACCTCCGCTTTGCCGGTGCTCTTGGGCTCGCTCTTGCCACTGCTCTTTGCTTCGCTCTTGCCGCCGCCTCCTTTGCCTCCCTTGCTTCCTTTGGCCTTGGCGCAGGGGACGCCGGTGGCGATCGAGAGAGCCTGCAGCAATTGCAGGGCCACGCTGCGTTCCAATTGCACGTTGATGACCTGACCGGTGGACTCCGTCGTAGATGATCCTTGACCCGCCATGACAACTTCCTCCTTTAAAATGACAGCTTCTTGAGTTTCCGAGACCAGATTACCTGGCGCTATGCTAGGTTGCAAGAGCCAATATGCAGCATTGGACCATGCCAATCAACGAACGATTCCGGCTGAGCCTGCCGGACGCACTGACGGCGATCCTGCTTTTCGCGCTGGCCTGGACGGCCTACACCTGGGCGCCGGTAACCCGCGTCTACGACTCCCGCCACGTCCTTCTGGTTGCCGAGCAGCTTTACCAGCAGGGCAACTTGCAACTCGACCGATACTTCCCGGAATTGCAGCCGCGCAACCGGCCCGGCGATGCCTGGGCCAAAGAGCCCTTCGATTACCGATTGCACTGGGTGAACGGGCACCTTTACTATTACTTCCCTCCCGGATCCTCGATTCTCTCTGTACCCTTCATGCCTGTCTTTCACTTCTTCGGACGCTCCCCGGTCGGCTCCGACGGACGCCCCTTCCTGGAAAAGGAGCAGGCGCTGCAAAGGCGTCTGGGCACCCTGCTGACCGCATTGTTCGTGCTGCTGGTCTTCGTTGCAGCCCGCCTTGCCTTGCCTTTGAACTGGAGCGCTTTCATCGCTTTGGCCATGGCTTTCGGCACCACGGCATTGAGCACCGCCTCGCGTGGATTGTGGTCCCACACCTGGGGCATCCTGCTGCTGACCGCCGTTGTTTGGATCTGCTGGAGGCGGATGGATAAAGGCTGGACAGCACTGCAGGCCGTGCTGGTGGCCACTTTGCTGTCCTGGTCGTTTTTGGTCCGTCCCACCTTTGCCATTCCCGCAGCCGGGATTGCCCTGTTTGCCGTCTGGATGCGACCGCGCCGCTGGTGGCTTTTGCCGCTGATCGGTCTGGGCTGGCTGGCTGTCTTCGCGGCTTATAGCTGGACCCATTTCGGGACTTGGCTGCCGCCCTACTATTTCACCAGCCGTCTGCAGGCGGGGAACCTGGCTGAAGCCCTGGCGGGAAACCTCTTCTCCCCGGCGCGCGGCCTGCTCATCTTCACCCCGGGCCTGCTCTGCTGGTTCTACTTTGCCGCCGCCTACTGGCGCTCCATTCCCCATCGCCGCTGGATGGCCCTGGCAGTCGGCCTGACCACAACTCACTGGCTGGTCATCTCCAGCTTCCCCCACTGGTGGGGAGGGCACAGCTTCGGCCCCCGCCTGATGACCGACGTACTCCCCTGGCTGGCCCTGATGGGCATTTTGGTCACCAAAGCCTGGCTGGACGGGCCGCAGTCCATCCGGCGCAAACGGGTCGAACTGGCCGTCTTGCTGCTGCTCTGGACTGCCTCGGCAGCCATTCACTTCGCAGGCGCCTGGTCCTTCGAGACCCAGCTCTGGGACGTCCATCCCGTTGACATCGATCAACATCCGCAACGCCTTTGGGATTGGACCGACCCTCCTTTTCTGAGACCGTTTGGGCGGTAGGCT
>JANQFM010000327.1 GCA_028277865.1 Acidobacteriota bacterium | reverse complement strand
GCCCTGAAGGACTGGGCTAACAGCCCGAAAGGCTGAAGGCTTTCGGGCAACCTGCTGAAGCAGGTGAAAACGCCATTCCCCTTTTCTGCAACTGGCAGGAAACACTGACGCAAATCATGAATGCACCCGAAATGAGCACTTAATCGCCGCTGCCTGCGTTGCGCTCCAAGGTCTAAGGTCCAAAAAACCCAAAGTTCCAAACTCCTCGATCCCTCTTCCTGACTCCTGACTCCCGACTCCCGACTCCCGACTCCTTCCCCTGGTCTGAGGCCACTCCTCAATGGTTTATGAAGCGCAGGTGATGGTGATTTCGATTACAAGCCCTGGAACCGAGAGGCGCTAACCTGGCAGGCATGCTTGGTGCGAAGACATTTCTTCATCTTTTGATCCATTCACCTTGGAAAAGTGCTGTCTCTTGAAGGGGGGCCTGAATTGCCGTTGCGTTTACGTTCCTGGAGCCTTGCCTTGATTGGGAAAGCTTCAGCATTTGATGGAAGACTATTGTCCATGAAGAAATGACTTCCTGGCGGATGCGCTTTTCCTCATCCACTTGGAAGGTTGCAATGAGGCACTCATTTCGATGCAATCTTGTTTCAGTCCTGCTTTGCTTTCTTTTCCTTTCAACGCCGCTGCTGCCTGAAGACGGCACGGCGGACATTCAGGTCGACGTCGAGGGTCCGCCCGAAGCGCTCTTGACGGGCGAGGCGGTGGAATTTCGAATCACCGTCCGCAACAACGGCCCCTCCACGGCTGAGGGAGTCGACTTGGCCAATTTCTACACTCCCGGCGCTTTGTTCGTCTCCGTTTTTCCAGAGTCGGCCAACTGCTCGCAGGTCGAGGGCTCACAGGTGCTGTGCGCTCTGGGCCGTCTGGAATCCGGTCAATCGGCATCAGTGGAGTTGGAGCTCAAGCCGCAACATGCTGGCGGTCTGGTGGTCGAATCTGAAGCCGACGCCGCCAACCTGCCCGATCCCAACACCGAAAACAACTCGGGCCGCAAGGAAGTCGAGGTCATCGATCCCGGCGCCGACGTCAAGGTCTTCATCGAATACCCTGACGAAGAGGTGGCGGTGGGAGAAAAGGCGCCCTTCTTCATCACTGTCTACAACCTGGGCCCCTCTGTGGCTGAGGGAGTCGATTTGGGCATCTCCTTCAATGAGACGGCCTCCTTCGTCTACATCGAGTCGCCAGCCGGAGACTGCCACAGGGAGGGACGCCATCTGGTCTGCCCATTGGGGGTTCTGGAGCCGGAAGCCGCTTTCACGGTGGAACTCAAGCTCAAGGCCGAGCACCCCGGAAGCATCGTGGTCGAGGCGGGCGCCGATGCTTCCAACCTGCCTGACCCGAATACCGAAAACAACTCGGATCGTGCGGAAATCAGAGTCGAAAAGGACGATGAGGGAGCAGACATTGCTGTCGATTTCGACGCGTCGGATGAATCCTTCAGGACGGGCGACACCCTCACTTGCTTCGTCAAAGTCAAAAACAACGGCCCCCAACAGGCGGCTGGAGTGGACTTGGCGGTGGAGTTCAGCCAAAAGGCCTCTTTCGATTCAGCCGACTCAGAGGCCGCCGATTGCGATTTTGACGGCCATGCGGTTCATTGCGCGTTGGGGACGCTCGAAGCTGAGGAATCCGTGCTCGTCCGATTGAAGCTGAAGGCTGAAGAGGCTGGCACGCTGGTGATGGAAGCCTTTGCAGACCCCTCCAATGTCGACGACCCCGACCCTGAAAACAACTCTGCCAGAAAGACGGTGCGGATTTTCGGTTCGGGCGCCGATTTGGCGGTGACCCTCAGCGACGAACCCGATCCCGTTTCCAGCGGCGGCCCAGTCCGCTACCAGGTCAAGATCCGCAATCACGGCCCCACGGTGGCCAATCAGGTGTATTTGGAGGCCATTTTGCCTGAGCACGGTGAACTGGCCTCAACCAGTCATGACTGCCGCCGGAAAGGCCGGGAATTGTCTTGCCCAGACATTGGAGACCTTCCCCCCGGTCATTCCCTGGATGTGGGCTTGGTGTGGGAGGCCTTTCCCGTCGATGAGATTGCCTTGAAGGTCCATGTGGGGTCCGAGACGGAGGATCCCGATCCGGAAAACAATTCGGCTCGTGAGGTGACCCAGGTTGAAGCCGCCAGTGCCGACCTTGCCCTGTTCGCTTCGGGGCCCGATGAGCTGCTTGAGCCTGGCGGCAAGCTGAATTACTCCTTTCGGATTGCCAATCAGGGGCCCGGCGCCGCTCACGAGGTCACTTTGAAGGCCGAGTTGCCAGAGGGAACTGATCTCCTCTCTGCCCAGCCGGATGATTGCCGGAAGGAAGGGCGCGCCCTGCATTGCCGCTTCGGCAGCCTGAAGGTCGGAGAAGGCCGCGAGCTGGAGCTGATGCTGGGCATCGGACCCGAGGTCGATGGTCCCGTGTCGCTGTTTGCCCGCGTCTCGGCTGAAGAAGAGGATCCCCAACCGGACAACAATCTGGCCGAGCTGACCAGCCTGGTCAATGCCAAGGCCGACCTGAGGCTTTCCAATCTGGATGAAGCCGATCCGGTGGGAATGGAAGAGACCATCGTCTACTTGCTCAAGGTGGGCAACAAGGGCCCGTCCCAGGCCTCCGAGGTCGAACTGGTGGACGAGCTGTCTGAGGCGGTGGAGTTTGTGTCGGCTGAGGCCGAAGAGGGCCGCTGCGAGGCCGAGGGCCGCCGGGTGGTGTGCCGATGGGAGGAGATCGGACCCCGCCAGGATCGCCTGGCCCGCATTGAGGCGCGTCCGTTGGAGGAGGGAAGCGTCAAGAACTTTGCGCTGGTCCGCTCCGAGACCGACGATCCCGACCGCTCCAACAACCAGGCCAGCGAAGATACCCAGATCGGCGACCAAGGGGATGTGGACGGAGTGGCAGACGTGATCGAGGACGGCGCCCCCAATGTGGGCGACGGCAATGGGGACGGGATCCCGGACCGCCAGCAGTCCAACGTGGCCTCCTTGCCCAGTTCGCAGACGGGCGAATACCTGACAGTCATCTCGCGGCCCGGCACCGCACTGGTTGAAGTGCAGGCCGAAGCCCCGCCCGAATCGGGCTCAGTCCCCGAGGGTGTGGATCTGCCCTTGGGCGGCCTCAGCTTTGCTTGCCGCGACCTGGAGCCCGGCCAGGGGACTTCGATCAGCATCATCGTCCACGGATCGCAGAGCTTCAACTCCTATCTCAAGTTCGGGCCCACTCCCGAAGATCCCGAACCCCATTGGTATGATTTCCACTACGACGGAGTCACCGGCGCCCGCTTCGAAGGCAATCGGATCACACTCTTTTTGAAGGACGGGCTGCGGGGAGACGACGACCTGCAGGTCAATGGAACGATCATCGACCCCGGTGCCCCGGCCAGCGATCAGAGGGCCAATCTGGCCGTGGAGTTCAGCGACTTCCCTGAAGCCGTCACCTCGGGCCAGGAGTTCCACTTCGCATTGAAGGTGCGCAACGATGGCCAGACGGCGGCAGAATCGGTGCAGCTGACCAGCCCTCTTCCGGATCACAGCCTCATGATCTCAGCTGTTCCTGAGCAAGGAGGCTGCTCCCAACAAGACGGCCGCATCCACTGTCAGCTGGGGAAGGTGCCGGCCGGTGCCGAGGTCGGCATCGAAGTGACCCTGATGGTCGAGCGTCCGGGACGTCTGGGCAGCGAGGCGCAAGTCAGCTCCCCTCGTCTGGATGCCCAGCAGGAAAACAACCATGCCCAGGCCGAGTCCTCCGTTCAGCCGCCTCTGGTGCTGCCGCTTTCACTGCAGTTGGCGGGGACGTTGTGGGAGGACACCTTCATGGGTGTGGCGCTGTTCAATCCCTTGGCTGACTTCAACGAGGTTCTCCTGAGCGGCATCTCGGCCCGAGGGAAAACGCGCCAGGAGGTCACAATGCCTGCCATGACCCTGCAGGCCCAAACGGCCTTTTTAGCCGGCGAGCGACTCAGCGACCCGGTGGCTTCGACCTTGCAGGCGGAGGGAATGACGCGTCCCCTGCAGGGATTCTTCCTGACGGGCGACAACTCCCTCAATCGAATGGACGGCCTGGGAGGGCGCCTGGACGAGTCCTCTTCCTTTCACTTCCCTGTCGTGCACAGCGGAGAGGACGTCCGTACGCTGCTCTATCTGTACAATCCAGGCCCCGGCTCGGCCCGTCTGACGGCGGTCCTCTCTTCGCCCGCCGGTCAGGAATTGGCCCGGTACCAACGGGATTTGGGACCCCAGGCAAGTTTGCTGGCCGAAGTGCGGGACCTACTGCAACTGCGGTCACCGATCCAACTGGCTTATCTGAGCATCGAGTCTGATCTTCCCTTGACCGGCTTTGAGTTGATTTCGCAACACGATTCCATCAGCGCTCTGGCTGCTCAGCCTTCCCGACCCGTCGAGCGCCTAGTGGTGCCCCACTACTTTGTTGACGCCCAAGGGGGCGGCACCCTGCTCTACCTGCTCAACCGCGAGGCTGAGGCTGTGAGCCTGCGGTTGCGGGCATTGGACGACACCGGCGCTGAGGTGGCTTCACTGGATCGGGAGCTGCCGGCGGGCTCGCTGACGGTCGAAGACCTGAGCCAGCTCATTCAACCGCAGCAAGGCGGGATCGCCTCCGGCCATCTATCGCTGCAAGTGAGCCCTGTCGGCCAGGCCCAGCCCCGTCCGGTTGAGGTTTTGGGGGCTGTAAGCTTTCAGGGAGAGGGGTTCCGCTCCATGTTGCCCTTGATGCAGCAAGGACGCTTGGAGAGCCTTTTCCTTCAGGTCGCCCAAAGTCCGCAACTGGGGGTCTTTACCGGCTGCGCCATTGTCAATCCCGGCACTCAGACCGCATTTGCCACCTTGAGCGCCTTCGATCAGCAGGGACGCCTGACCGGCGAGCGCCTCGTCGAAATCGCCCCTGGCTCGCGCCTGGTCGGCATGCTCGACGGCCCGGGCTTCTTCGGCCCCGGCTTCGGTCAGACCGGAGGCCGCTTCGAGGTCTCCTCTGACCAGCCCTTGATCAGCTTCGCCCTCTTCGGCGACTTTGAGCAAAACTACCTGGCCGCCGTCGAGAGCCAGGAGGCACTGAGGTGAGCGGAAGGCTGTAGGCCGCGGGGAGGAAGGCTGCCTGGATGAAATATCAGCAAGCCTTCCTCCTTCTCCATCCCCAGATTTACAGCCAACAGCCTACAGCCTTCCCCCGGATCCGCTATCATCCCATCTATGCCCGTCAAGTCTTCTCGCCGCCCCGCCTTTTCAGAGCAGCAGGCGGCCAGATTGGCGCAGAAGCTCTATGGGATCGAGGGTTCGGTCAGGGAATTGCCCAGCTACCGGGACCAGAATTTCCACTTGGTGGCTGGCCCGGATCAGGAATTCACCCTCAAGATTGCCCGGGAGGATGAGTCCGAGGCGCTCTTGAGGCTGCAAAATCGTGCCCTTGAACGGCTTGGCCAGGAACATTCCAAGGTCCGCTTTCCCCGTCTTTGCCCCGCTGGGGACGGTCGTGAACTGACGCCGGTTCCCTCTCCGGACGGGCGGCAGCACTGGGTTCGGTTGCTGACTTACCTGCCGGGTGTGCCCCTGGCCCTTTACAGCCCCCATTCGCCACGCCTTCTGCAGCGAATCGGAAGCGCGCTGGGTCGGATGGATCATGTGCTTTCGGGCTTGAAGCCCCAATCCGAACGGCCGGACTTCGGATGGGATCTGCGCCTGGCTGTTCCCACCGTTCGCCGGCACCTGTGGGAGATCCAGGGCGCTCAGCGGCGGGAATTGGTGGAGTACTTTCTGAGCCGCTTCGAAGCACAGGCCGTCCCCGCTTTCGCATCCCTGCGCTCCAGCCTGATTCACAATGACGTCAATGATTACAACGTGCTGATCGATTTGGACGCGGGGCAGGAAGCGCTGGGGTTGATCGACTTCGGCGACCTGCTGTCCAGCTTCACCATTTCAGAGCTGGCCATCGCCTGTGCCTATGCCATCCTGGACAAGCCGGACCCCATTGAGGCGGCATGTCATCTGGCGATCGGCTATCACGAAGCCTTCCCCTTGACCGAACTGGAAATCGAGTTGCTGCTGCCCTTCATCTGCATGCGGCTATGCACCAGCGTGGCCCTGTCGGCCCACCAACAGGAGAATGAGCCCGAAAACCATTACCTGGGCATCAGCCAGCACCCAGCCTGGGCCATGCTGGAACGTCTGAAGGATGAAGTGCACCCTCGACTGGCCCACTACAGATTTCGAGACGCTTGCGGCCTGACACCCTGCCCGTCAAGCCCGGCCATCGCCTCCTGCCTGCAGGAACTGAAGAGGCGAGACGAAGTCGCCCCAATCGTGGAAGCCGACCTGGCATCGTCCCTGGTCTTCGACCTCAGCATCGGGAGCCCAGAATTGGGGACACTCGACACAGTCGAGGACGTCGCGGCCTTTTCCCGCAAGCTGTTTCGCCGCCTTGAGGATCGCGGGACTTCGGCGGGGATAGGCCGATACGACGAGGTGAGGGGCCTTTACCGCAGCCCTGTCTTTAAAGCCGCAGGCAATGAATGGGACGCCTGGCGCACCGTCCACCTGGGGATCGACCTCTTTCTCGCAGCGGGAAACCCCGTCTATGCGCCAATGCAAGGGACGGTCCACAGCCTGCAAGACAACAGCTCATTGCTCGATTACGGCCCCACCGTCATCTTGCAGCACTCGCTTCAGGGCCAGCGGTTTTTCACCCTCTACGGTCACCTCGAGGCCGCCTGCCTGCAGGAGTTGAAGCCTGGCGAGGCGATCGCGGGCGGCGGGCGAATCGGCCGTATCGGCGACTTTCCCGCCAACGGCAACTGGCCTCCCCATTTGCACTTCCAAGTCATCGCCGACCTGCTCGACCGGGAAGGGGAATTCCCCGGAGTCGCCTCGCCGGACCAGCGCCAGGTTTGGCTGTCGCTGAGCCCCGACCCCAACCTGATTCTTGGAGTCCCTGAGCAGCGGTTTGCAGTCCGGGAACCCGACAAGGCAGCCTTACTGCAAGCTCGTCAACGCTTTATCGGTCCTTCCTTGAGCCTTTCCTACCGCCGGCCGCTGGAAATCGTGCGCGGCTTCGCCCAAGATCTTTACGACGAGCAGGGCCAGCCCTACCTGGACTGCGTCAACAACGTCTGCCACGTGGGGCACAGCCATCCCCGAGTGGTGCAGGCCGCCGCCAGCCAGTCAGCCGTCCTCAACACCAACACGCGCTACCTGCATCCCCGTCTGGCCGAGTACGCCCAGCGGCTGACAGCCGCCTTGCCCGATCCCCTCGAAGTCTGCTTTTTTGTCTGCACGGGCAGCGAAGCCAACGATTTGGCCCTGCGACTGGCCCGCACTCATACGGGGCACCGCGACATCCTGGTGCTGGACGGCGCCTATCACGGCAACCTGAGCTCGCTGGTCGAGATCAGCCCCTATAAATTCGACGGCCCCGGCGGCAGCGGCGCGCCGCCCTTCGTCCACAAGCTGGCCATGCCCGACTCTTACCGAGGTGCCTACAAGCGGTCCGATCCCCTGTGCGGCCAACGATATGCCGATGACGTGGCCGCCCGAATCCGGGAACTTCAGCAACTGGGAAAGGAACCGGCCGCCTTCATCGCGGAACCGGTGCTGGGCTGCGGCGGACAGGTCGTCTTGCCGACCGGCTACCTGGCCC
>JANQFM010000325.1 GCA_028277865.1 Acidobacteriota bacterium | reverse complement strand
CGCAAAGACGCAAAGGAGGATGAGGCTATGGGCTCCCAGTGTCTTGCTCAATGGGATCGTCCTCCTCGAGCAGGCCGTCCGGGTCGCCGTGCAGGATGGCGCCGGCCAGCGCCAGGCCCTCGGCGAAGGCGCCCTGTGGCTCTCCTTTCCGCAGACCGCGTGCCTGCACCGCCTTGAGGTAAGCCTGCCAAGCCATCTCTTTGAAGCGGGCTTTTTCTATTGGCGGCATCCTCCGGCAAGTCTCCTGGATCCGCTCCTTCAATTCGGCATCGATCTTCACTTTGAATTGCCTGAGAAACAGGGTTTTTGCTAGTATGATTCCTCCTGGATTCGGGGATCGTCTAAGTGGCAAGACAACGGCCTTTGGAGCCGTCGATCTAGGTTCGAGTCCTAGTCCCCGAGCCATTTCCTCCCGATTCAAGCCACCCAAGTACGCAGGCCCAAGATCCCCCAATAACCCAGATAAAGCGCTACCAGCACGCATGATGCGGATACAGCCAAGGCGTGGGCCGAGCCGCGGGGCGCCGCCTGACGCAGCCGCAGGGCCTGAATAAGGGCCAGGAGAGCGAGGAGCGGAAACAGGCAGCTCAAGAGGAAGAAGGAGACAGAGTAAAAGGTCGCCTCACCGAAGTTCAACAAGGGGTCGCCCAGCCCGACTGTTAGTACCGTCGCCGCAGCCAGGAAACTCAAAGAAGCCAGCAGCGGAAAAAGGCGCAGCTTCCATGCCACCTTGCCGCTTTTCCCCAGCAGCCTGCGCGGAATCCAAATCAGCCCCTCAATGATGGAGCTGAGCATCAGCAGCAGGCAAAGAAAGGCCAGGATCCATTGGGCCAGCATCGCGACCATGGGCACTGCCCGGTAGTTGCCGCTGAGCGGGTCGCCATTGCCCTGCACGACCAACCCCTGACCGGTATCCAGGAAAATGACGCTGGGAAGGGGTTCGTCCTCGCCCCGGAAGCGGCGTTCAGTGACCGGGATCAGCACTTTGCGCTCGGCGAGGAGGGGATGGGCGTACAAAAAGCCCTGCTTGAACTCCACCCGCACCACTCCCAGCAGGCGGTCGACAAAGCGAGACAGTTCCTGGCGCGGCGTAATGGGCTGGTAGTAACCCGTCAGAGCTCTCAGCCGCGCTGCCGGAATCTCAATGGAGGTGGGCATTGCAGGAGTCAGGCCGCGCACCAAAAATCGCCGGATCAGCCTTCCGATCTCGCGCATGGCGCGGCCGTTGGCGGAGTTGATGGCGTAGACATAGCCCAATCCGTGGCGTGGCAGATAGCCGTACTGGGCAAGATAAGCGTTCATGCCGCCTCCGTGGCCGTAGAAGAGAAATCCCTCCTCCATGCTGGTGGCGTTGCCCAGCGCATATCCGGTCAGCATGCCCTGCCTGGCGCTCAAGGTGGTTGTCGGCGACTCCATCCGGTCCACCGAGTCGGGCTGCAGCAGCCGGACTTCCCCCAAAGCGCCCCGGTTGACAAGCATCTGCACGAAGCGGGCCATGTCGCGCACCGAGGCATTGAGCGCACCGGCAGGACGCACAAGAATGTGCCAGTAGGGAAGCTCGGTCCGACCATCCGATGCATAGCCTCGTGCCAGCCGCGATTCGACTTCGGGAGTCAGGCGAAAGTCGGCGGTCTTCATTTGCAGAGGCTGAAGGATGTTGCGGCTGACATAATCTTCAAAAGGCTGGCCGGTCGCTTTCTCCACGGCCAATGCGGCCAAGCCGGGACCCGAGTTGCAATAGGAAAAATGAGTCCCCGGCCTCCAGCGCGAGGTTCTGGAGTCGGGATGCAAGGCCAGTCCCTGTTGCAGGCTGAGGTCGGGGCTGTTGAAAGCATACTCGGGCAGGTGAATGTCGTCGAATCCCGAGGTGTGCTCCAGCAAGTGCACCAGCCGAACCGGGTCGGTCTCCTCCCAAGGATTGGCGAACTCGACCTCAGGGACCAGTTGGCGAATCGGATCGTCCAAGCTCAGCTTGCCCTGCTCCTGCAGCATCAAAACCGACAGCGCCACGAAGCTCTTGGAGATTGACCCCATCCGAAACAGGGTGTCCGCCGTCGCCTTTTCTCCTGAAGCGACATTGGCAACTCCGATGCCGTCGGCCCAGAGGATCTGGCTGGAATTCAGCAGCGCCACGGCTGCCGCCGGAGTCTTGCTTTCCTGCAGCACCTTTTCGATGGCCCTTTTCAATTCGCTGCCATCCAGCGGTTCCTCGCTGCTTTGCACCCCTCCCAGTGCTGCGGGACAGGCATGCGCCAGCAGGATCAGCATGCATGTCAAGCAGGGTGCCAGCGGTGCATTTTGCATCCTGGAGATCATCACTTTCTCCTCCGGTCGGCTGCCTGGCAAAAGCCTCTTACAACCTTTTTCAGCAGGCCAGGTCTAAGCAGGGCGAAGGCGATAAAAAAGGAGGAGAGAAGCCAGGCCGAAAGCGACCCGCTTCTCGATTGCATTGCAAGGAGCCAACCATGAAAGTCTATCGTAACACTACAGTTTTTTGCATCGTAACGCTCATGGCCCTCTGTGCGCTGTCAGCCCAGTCGGCGGACAGCCGCTCTCAAAGCTTCAAAGTCGGGGGCAAGGGCACGCTGGACATTTCCGTCGATTCTTCGGACATCACCATCCGGGTCGGTTCGGGCAGCCAGGTTCAAGTCGAGGCGCGAGGCTTGGTCGACCCCGATCATAACCTTTCCATGACTCAGGAAGGGGACACCATCCGAGTCGAGTATCGCAGAGAGGGCCGCAACAGGCGTTGGGGCTTCTCGCGAGGCAGCCGTTTCGACGTCACCATCCCCTCATCCTTCAGCGTGGAATTCGGCACCTCCGGAGGGGACGTGCGTATCGACGGCGGCCTGTCGGGCTTTGTGAGCGGCCGCACCTCGGGCGGCGACATCGACGTTGGGGACATCGGCGGCGATGCCGACTTGAAGACATCGGGCGGTGACATCACGACGGGGGTTTTGGGGGGACGCGCCAAGATCAAGACATCGGGCGGTGACATCCGGATCGCTCAAGCCTCTCAGTCGCTCGATGTGGCCACTTCGGGCGGAGACCTGGAACTGGGCGACATCGGCGGCGCACTCTCGGCGCGGACTTCGGGTGGAAGCATCGAGGTGCGCAACGTGGGTGCGGATGCCGAGATGTCCACAGCCGGGGGCGACATCAGGGCACAGATCATCTCGGGAAGCGCCAAGATGAAGACAGCCGGAGGCGATCTGGAATTGGAATCGGCCTTCGGCCACATTGAAGCCGTCACAGCGGGCGGCAGCATCCGTCTGGCCGAAGTCACCGGTTCGGTGGAAGCTCGCACCGCCGGCGGCGACATCGAAGTGACGCTCGTCCCGGACGGCGATGCCGGCAGCAGCCTCAAGAGCGCCGGCGGCGACCTGGTCCTCAACCTGCCTGCTTCGGCGCAAGTGACCATCGAAGCGCTGATTCGGGAGACAAAAGATCGGGGATGGAGTTGGAGAGGCGGCCGCGAGTTCGAGATCCGCTCTGCTTTCCAGGCAGCCACCTATGAACGCGACGACGACAAAGGCGAAATCTATGCCGTCTACGAGGTCAACGGCGGCGGGCCCCTGATCAAGCTGGAGACCGCCAGCGGCAACATCGAGATCCGCAGTTCCGCCAAGTAATCCGCCCATCCCGCACCCTTCCGTGCCCTTCGTGGCCTTGATGATGAAGTTGTACGCTTCACAGAGGCCGCGAAGGTCGCGGAGTCTTTCAGTTGGCAGTTGGCAGTTGTCAGTTGTCAGTTGTCAGTTGTCAGTTGTCAGCAAAGACGATCTCATACCTCCCCCGACTTCCCCCCACTCAAAGAGGTTCCGCGAAATCCGGGCTAAAAGGAGGCTGGCCGGGTGATAGGGCAGGCGCACACCGTGTGCCCCGACGAAATCATCCGAAAGCCTATCTTTGTGCAACTCTCCTCTGCCAACTGCCAACTGCCAACTGCCAACTGCGACCCGCGGACGTTCCCCTTGCCGTCCCTTGTTATCGCGAAGCAGTCCTGGAACAATCTGCGGGCTGGTTCGTTGAAAAAGGTGGCGCAGGGGCGGATTTGCAATGTCCCGGCGCCGGAGGCTGCAAATGGCAGGGCGGCTCGGTCCTTGCCGGGAGCCTCGAGGGCGAAGGGTTTCAGATCGGCAGGTTGGGGGTCCGGCTGGAACGCCGATGGGACTGCGGCACCACTGGCCTCCTTTTCCAAAACCGAGGGGAGCAGAATACGCAATGCGCCTGTGCCTTCGATGTGCGGCGGTATTGAGCTGCTGGAGCCTGCTGGGGTGCAGCGGGACATGGGAGGAAGCACCGACTTTTCAACGCTACCGGATTGAACAATTTGTCGATACGGTACTGATTCGCGGAGGCTCTTTCTCGCCAGACGAATCGGAACTGCTCTATTCCAGCAATCGATCCGGAACCTGGAACGCTTTCACCGTTCCGGTCCAAGGTGGGCGGGCCCGTCAAGTCACGGATTCGATACAGGCGCCGGTGTACACCCTCTCCTTCTTCCCTCGCGACCGGCGATTCCTGTTTGCCAGCCCCATCCCCGCCGACCGGTTTGAGCATATTTACCTGCAATTGCCGGAAGGCAAAGTAAAAGACCTCACCCCGGATCCTGAGGCCAGCTTCCGATTCCGAGGATGGAGCCGCGACCGCAAGAGCTTTTTTTACATCCGATGGCAAGAAGGCGGCAGCCGCGATCTCTTTGAAATGGACGCCGCATCCTTTGAATCGCGGCTGCTATTCCGCAACGATCAGGAATTCATGCTGGGCCCGGTCTCCGACGACCGCCGCTTCGTGGCCCTTTCCAGAGTGCACTCGGCCTACGACAGCGACCTCTACCTTTACGACCGCAAAGGAAAGTTGCTGCAGCACCTGTCCCCCCATGACGGCGCGATCGCATTCATCCCCGTCACCTTCGAAGTCGGCGCCCACAACCTCTATTACCTGACCGACGAGGGAAGCGAATTCAACTACCTGATGCGCCACGATGCACAGACCGGAAGGCGGGGGAAGGTCGAAGAAGCCGACGGCGACATTGTCTACGCCCACTTCTCGCGCACCGGGCAGTACCGGGTGGTGGGAGTCAACAACGACGGCAGCACCGATCTGCGTGTTTATGAGGTTGCCAGCGGCGAGCAGGTCGCATTGCCGGAGCTCCCAGCCGGACAGATCACCTCGGTCAGATTCTCCTCCAGCGAACGTTACATGGCCTTCAACCTCAACGGCCCTCGTTCGCCCAATGACTTGTTCGTCTACGAGTTTGCCAGCCGTTCCTACCGCAAGCTGACCGAATCGCTGTCGCCCAAAATCGACCCCCGTCACTTGGTGGAGCCCGAGGTGGTCCGCTATCCGTCCTTTGACGGGCTCGAGATTCCAGCCGTTTACTACCTGCCCAAGCAGATCGCGGAAGGCGAAAAAGTGCCCGGATTGATCTGGGCCAGCGACTGGGGATATGAGGTCTCCAAAATCCGTTTTCAACCGCTGGTTCAGTACCTGGTCAATCACGGCTACGCGGTCTTGGCTGTCAGCAATCGGGGCAGCTGGGGCTATGGAAAGACTTTCATGAGCCTGGATTACCGCCGCCACGGCCAAGACGATTTGAAGGACTGCATCGCCGGCAAGAGATTCCTGGCTTCCACCGGAAAGGTCGATCCCCGGCGGATCGCCCTCATCGGGAACAGCTACGGAGGCTTTCTCGTGCTGGCCGGACTGGCCTTCCAGCCCAAGGAGTTCGCCGTCGGCATCGACCTTTTCGGGGTCAACAACTGGATTCATACATTGCAGAGCATCCCTCCCTGGTCGCCTAATCGCAAGTTCATCTTCCAGAAGATGGGGCATCCCGAGAAGGATTCCGAGTACTTGCGCAGCATTTCCCCTCTTTACCACGCGGAGCGCATCAAACGCCCCTTGCTGATCTTCCAAGGCGCCCGCGATCCGCTCGTCAGCCTCGAAGACACCGACCGGCTGGTGGAAATCGTCAGGGGCAATGGCGTTGCAGTGGATTACCAAGTCTTTGACGACGAAGAGCACGTGGTCCGCAACAAGCCCAACAGGATCAAGCTCTACAAGACCATCCTCAAGTTCCTGGAAGTCCACCTCAGGGAGTAGCGGGCAGTTGGCCATCGTGGGAGACGGAGGGTAGCCCGCAAGATGCAGCTGTTATGCGACTCTTAAGGGCCTGATGCGTTTGACCTCTGCCTCAATGGCCTGAGCGGCATCCCACAGATCAATTGCACGCTGGGCATTGAGCCAGAATTCCGGCGTGTTGCCAAACAGCCGAGCCAACCGCAAAGCCATTTCGGGGCTCACA
>JANQFM010000314.1 GCA_028277865.1 Acidobacteriota bacterium | reverse complement strand
TATTTTATGCCTCTGTGGCTCGACTTCTCCTGATTTCCCTCATCCCAAAGGAGTCCGCAATGCTTGATTTCTCCCATTCCCGCTGGGTTTCCAGCATGCTGCTGCTGCTGGTTGGGTTCGGTGGCTGGGCGTTTTCCAATGACGCTGCCCAGCTGGACCGGAGCCGACTGCACGAGATCGAATGGCGCTCCATCGGCCCTGCTGCCTTCGGAGGCCGCATCGATGACGTCGAAGCCGTTCGCGGAGATCCCGACGTCATCTTCGTGGCGGCTGCTTCGGGCGGCATCTTCCGTTCCACCAACAACGGCGTCACCTGGACGCCCCTATTCGACAGCCAAGGCCCATCGATCTCCATCGGGGACATCGCCATCGCCCCCTCGGATCCCGCCATTGTCTGGGCAGGCAGCGGAGAGCCCAACAATCGTCAAAGCTCCTCCTGGGGATCGGGTATCTACCGCTCGCTGGACGGCGGAGACAGCTGGCAGCCGATGGGGTTGGAGCAGACCCATCACATAGGAAGGGTGGTGGTCCATCCCACCGATCCCGATACCGTCTTCGCAGCGGCCCTGGGGCACTTGTGGGGACCCAACCCGGAGCGGGGCCTTTACCGGACCCGTGATGGAGGGCAGTCCTGGGAAAAGATCCTTTTCATCAACGATGACACCGGGGTGGTGGACGTGGCGATGGAGGGCAATGGGCGGATCCTCTACGCAGCCGCCTACCAAAGGCGTCGAAGAGGATGGGGCTTTGTGGGAGGCGGACCCCACAGCGGGCTCTACCGATCGCTGGACGGCGGAGACAACTGGGAGCAGCTCAAAAACGGCCTTCCCGCAGGGGATACCGGCCGCATCGGCATTTCCGTCTCCTCCAGCCATCCCCACATCGTCTACGCCATCGTCGAAAACGAGCAGGGCGGCGTCTTCCGCTCCCAGGACCGGGGCAGCAGCTGGAAACGGGTCAACCAACTCAACCCCCGTCCCATGTACTACAGCCAGATCCGCGTCGACCCCGTCAATCCCGACAAGGTCTGGGTGCTGGGAAGCCCGCTTTTCCTTTCCATCGACGGCGGCAAGACTTTCAGCAGCGAGAAGACGGCAGTGGGCATCCACGTCGATCATCACGCCCTGTGGATCGACCCCGACGACCCCGATCACCTCATGCTGGGCAACGACGGCGGGCTTTATTTCTCCTACGACGGCAGCAAGACGTGGGACTTCATCGACAACCTGCCCATCGCCCAATACTATGCCATCGGGCTGGACGGACGCGATCCCTACTGGATCTACGGAGGCACCCAGGACAACGGAACCTGGGCCTTGCCCAGCCGCAACAACAGCCAATTGGGAATCACCAACCTGGACGTGCTCAACGTGGCCTACGGGGACGGGTTTTACGCCGCCGTCGATCCCCGCGACCATCGCCTGGTCTACTGCGAATCCCAGAACGGACGCCTTTACCGGGTGGATATGCAGACCCTGGAAGAGAAGGGCATCCGCCCCGTCCCTGAAGACTCCGAGGAAGAGTACCGCTTCAATTGGAACGCTCCCTTGATCCTGTCGCCCCATGATCCCGACGTGATCTACTACGGCGGCAACAAGCTCTTCCGCAGCCGGGATCAGGGGCATAGCTGGCAGGAGGTCAGCCCCGACCTGACCCGCAACCAGGATTGGAAGAAACTCCCCATCATGGGAGTGGAACGCGATGACGACACCCTGTCACGCGACGACGGCACGTCCAGTTTCGGCACTTTGACCACCATTTCAGAGTCGCGCCTTCAGCCGGGACTGATCTGGACAGGCAGTGACGATGGAGTGGTGCAGCTGACCCGCGACGGGGGCAAGAATTGGACCGGCTTGACCGAACGCTTCGGCCTGCCCGGACCACGCTGGGTGAGCCGCGTACTCGCCTCGACTCACCAGGCCGGGACAGCTTACGTCAGCTTCGACGGCCATCAGGACGACGATTTTCGGCCCTACATCTTCAAGACAGAAGACTTCGGCGCCAGCTGGAGCAGCATCTCGGGCGACCTGCCCGAAGGTATCGTCATCAACAGCCTGGCCGAGCACCATCACACGCCTCAGCTTCTTTTCGCCGGCAGCGAGTTCGGCCTCTATGTTTCGGTCAACGGCGGCGCCAACTGGATGCTGATGAAAAACGGCCTGCCGCGCGTCCCGGTCGACGACATGATCATTCACCAGGGGGAAAACGACCTGGTGCTGGGAACCCACGGCCGGGGGATCTACGTGCTCGACGACCTGGCCTTTCTGGAAGCCATGGCAGCTGGCGCTGAAGGCGACCACCTGACGCTGGTTCCGCTTCGCCAGGCCACCCAGTACTACTTGGAGCGTGCCCTGCCGGCGCCGGGCGCCGCCGCCTTCTCGGGGCCCAATCCCCCACAGGGCGCCCTGATCTCCTATTACCTGGCCGAGGATCTGGCGGCTGGAGAGTCCTCACAAGACCATGAGGGGGATCATGAGGGAGAGCATGACGAGGATGGGGAAGACGACCATGAGGACAGTGACGAAGAGGCCCAGTCGGCACCGTCTGTGCGGATCACGATCCTGGACGGCGAGCGGGTGGTGCGCGAACTGAGCGGGCCGTCCAGCGCCGGATTTCACCGGGTGGCCTGGGATCTGCGCGAAGAGCTTTCCTATCAGCCCGGCGCAGACGAAGAGGGATGGTTTGGACCGCCGCAGGGACCCTTCGTGCTGCCGGGCAGCTACACTGTGCGCATCTCGGCAGGCGAGAAGCAGCGCAGCGGCAATGTCGAAGTTCGGGTGGATCCTCAGGCACAGGCGTCACCGGCTGATCTGGAGGCTCGCTATCAGGCCAGCCTGAAGGCAAACCGCCTGCTGGGCACCTACGTGCGAGCCAGCGAATTGAGGGCTGATCTGGCAGCCGAAATTGAAGCCATCGACGAAAAGATCGAAGGCAAGGAGGGCTTGGAGAAGCTTCGGGAGGAGGTCGAAAAGGCGGAAGAGCGCCTGGAGGAGATGGCGGAGTTCTTTGCCTCCGGATGGCGCAGCAACCGCCACCAACTCGCCGACCTGCTGGGGCAGCTGCAGGCATCCACCAGCAAGCCCACCCAGGCTCAGATACGGCGCCTGGATCAGCTCAATGCTCAGGTTCTTCAAAAAATCGACCAGCTCAACGCCCTTGCCGGTGAGGAGTATCCAAAGATCTTGAACAGCCTCAGCCAGGAGGGAATCCGGCTGAAGAGCTTCGAGCCGATCCGGATCGATTAACCCGGACTCTGGCTTGCTTTGTGCGCGCCTTCGAGCGAAGCCGGCTTCATGGGCGCAGCAAATACGAGGCCTTTCGGTTTCAGCACAAAGAGGACTGTTCAGTCAATGCGTCCAGGGTGATGCTGAAGTGGGAGGCGTGCCAATGGACGCTTCCGAAGCGCAGCACGATCACCTGGGGCGAAGCATGCCGGACCCCGGTTTGCTGAGCGATGTAGTTGGAAACCGACCGGTATTCGATGACGTGGACTTTGTGCAGCGACCGGTGAGCGCACTCGGACAAGAAGCGGTCCACTTCGCGATGAGCGGAGGAGCTGATGGGACAGCTGGTGCTGTGCTTGAAGATGATGGTCTCGGGCTCCTGCACCAAGCAGTCAAAATCTTCCGTCTGGGTGATCAAATTCATCAAAGCCTCCTGACGATCAGTTCGCCGTCCGCAGTGTGGAACCTGGAATCCGACTCCCGACTTCCGACTCCCGACTCCATCTTGTCATTGCACCCTCGGCGCCTTGGCGCGAAACCTTCCGGGCCAACCCAAGTACAAGAGCCAAAAGGCCAGGCTGCCCGACAAGATGGCGATGCGGGCAGGATAGCCGATGGAACTGGGCGAGACAAAGCCCTCGATCAGCCCGGCGATGACCAGCATGACCATGCAGCCCAACTCGATTGTCAAAGCCTTCATGCCCACTTCCTTAAGGGCTTGGCTGCGTCGGCGCAGGCCGGGAGAGATGATGGCGCCGGCCAATATGAACCCCGCCCCGCCCGCCAGGACGATTGCCAGCAGTTCAGTCCCGCCATGCGGCATCACCCACCCCCAGAAAGCACGGCTGTTGCCCTTCAAAGCCATCCATCCTGCCACCGACCCCAGGTGGATCCCGTTGAAGATCAGGATGAAGGAGGTGCCCAGGCCTGCGGTCAAGCCCAGCCCGAAGGCCATCAGGGTGACCTGGACATTGTTGGTCATAATGGCCGAGGCGGCCACGGGGCGGGCCAGGGGGGGGATGTCGTGCAAGTTCTCTTGGCGGGCCGGCTCGAACTCCAGAAAGCCCTCCGCCACCAGTTCATATCCCAGCTCCGGATGCCACTGAACGGCCAGGTAGCTGATCAGGGCGGGGCCAAAAAGAAACAGGGCCGACAATCCGACCGGCCCCAGATGACGGCGTACAGCCAAAGGGAAATGAGCCCACCAGGCAAGGCCGGAAGACTGCGTGGCGGGCGGGCGGACCTGACCGTAGAGGAGATTGTGCCCGGCCACCGCCATCCGGTTCAGTTCGGCTCGGGTGGCTTGATCGGCGCCCAGCGAACGGGCACGGGCCAGATCGGCGATGATGCGCCGGTAGTCCCGGATCAGGGCGGTCAGCTCCCGGGAGGTCAGCGAACGCAACGCCGTACGCCCCCTCTTGAGCAGGAAGGCGGCCCGCTGGCTGAATCCGGTCCAATGACGCCCCTTTTCCTCGCCGCTGGCGGCCGAGGGATGGGGTTGGCTGGCCTGGGCGACCGGCTGGGCAGAAGCCTTTTCCAGGATTTGCCGCAGAATCCGCTCGCAGTAGTCCCGTCGATCTGCACGCTGACGGACCTCCGCTTCGTCCTCTCCCATCAACTCCAAAAATGGCCGTGTGATCTGCCAGGCCAGCTTGCCTCTCTGCAGGGCGGGCAACTTGAATCGACGGCTCATGAAGCGCTGGATCAAGGCCACCTGCTCAGCCCCGATCTTGCCGGCGGGAAGGGTGACGGCTTGACGGGACTGGCCGGCTTCCAGCCGCGCCATCCAGCTGGCGCCTGAGCGCAAGACCGCCCGATTGTCCTGTGCCGCTACAAAGGCCTCGCGGACCACCACCGTACCGGCGGCCATGTCTCCCAGGCGCTTGCCGCGGCGCTGATAAAGCGCCACCAGGCCACCCAGAAGGTAGGTGGGGAAAGGCATCATGTCGGCCGCCCGCACCAGGTTGCGCACGGCGCACTCGCGCAATCCCACCGGCAGTCCGTCGTCGCGCAAGACCCGGATCCCCATCAGGCGCTTGCCGGGCGTCAAGCCCCGCAGCAGCATTTCAAAGGTCAGGTAATACCCCCAGCTGACTAAGAAGATCAGCAAGAAAGCCGCCGCTGCCGCCCAACTCATGGCCTGGAGCGATTGCGTCAAGTTGGCACCGCTGCCGAGCAGCCCCATCAAAATCAAAAACAGGACGATCAGGAAGATGGCGGCGGTGATCAGGACTCCGTCGAAGAAAAGGGCCGCCAGGCGCGAAACGGGTCCGGCCGGCTCGAATTCCAGCTCGACATGATCCGGCGTGCGGATCGTGAAGTGATCCTGCATCGCGATTATCTTCGCATAGAAGGGGGAAAGTTGTCAGTTGGCAGTTGGCAGTTGTCAGGCGGGAACAGATCTCACGCGAAGGTAAGCATTCGGTTAACCCGTGGGAGGAATCGAGTAGCTTCTCAGGGCCGCCGTCGGGCCTGCCCCGGCGGAGCCCACGACTGGAAAGCTAGAATCGG
>JANQFM010000197.1 GCA_028277865.1 Acidobacteriota bacterium | reverse complement strand
TTCCACCCAGCCCCGAATTCTGAAACCACCCTTGGGAAGTTTTGGGCGAAACGGGGTTGAATTCTCCCCAAAACCGGCCTATCTCCTTCGATTTCAACGCCATGTTTTGGTGAGGTGAAGAAAAGACTCAAAAAATGTAAAGATTCCGATTTGCGACCCAATTCGGACAGGTTTCGCGCCAAGAACGCCAAGTCGCGAAGGGAATGAAGGCTTGCACCCGTGAAGGCATTGGGCGACAATACGAACAGCCTTCCAGGCGCTGTCGTGGGCTTCGGAAGTCCGAGGCTTTGTCGATGCGCCGGACGCAACGGGAGAGGGCAACATGCCCGAGAGAATTCACATCGATCCCCAAATCCACTTCGGTAAGCCTTGTGTCGCCGGCACGCGGATTCCGGTCGCCAGTGTTCTTGAACTGGTGGAAGCAGGGCATAGCTTTGAGGAAATCCTCACCGACTACTATACCGATTTGCAGGTCGAGGACATCCAGGCCTGCTTGCGCTACGCCAGGAACCTGGTCGAGATCGAGGACATCCAGATCTCGGCATGAAACTCCTCCTGGACCAGGACGTTTACGCTGCCACAGTTCGATTTCTGCGCAGCCTCAGCCACGACGTGCTGACGGCATCCGAGGCGGGGGAAGCAACGGCCTCAGACTCCCATCTTCTGGACATGGCCCGCCGTTTAGGCCGCATCCTGGTGACGCGTGACCGGGATTTCGGCAGCCTGGTGTGGGTCGAAGGGCTGGCGACCAGCCCCTCGGCCAGCCCATGCAGCACCGAAGTTCTGTCGTGGCGGTGGCCTTCAGCCCGGACGGAAAACGTTTTCTGGCCGCCGTTGACCGTTGGTTGAATCTCTACGAATTTGACGGTGATGGAGGTCTGCTGTTGGCAGTTCGCCTGCTGCCGGGTCATTGGAGCGGTGCTTTTTACTTTCTCCCCGAAAACTGTTGTTCTAGCCTCCGTACGGCCCTCATAGACACGGGGAACTCCATTTTCGTTGAGACTCTGGACTTGACCGAACCCCGAACAACACCGATCGAGGGAGAGCCGTCCGCACTGCTGGAGGTATGGGGTCGCCGACTTGCGCTGCAAATCGACGAACTAGGCGAAATCGTCCCTCGCTGGCCAGTGGCACAACCCTCCTCCGAGCGTGACCGTCTTCCTCAAGGCCATTAATACGAGCGCTGTAGGACGTCACGTCAGAGACTCCCTGGAGCGGTGCATGGCACGCCGGAAGAGTCTGGACGCTGGAGCGAATTGGTCAAGAACGGCCAGGCAGCGCTATCATCTCAAGACAACAGATGCCGAGAAAACGAGACAGCAGATTCCGTTCCGGATCCAAGAAAAGAAGGCCTGCCCGAAAGGTCGGGAGCCCGCCCGGTTCGCTGGAGCACGTGGGCGAGAAAAGGGCCGAGAAGGTGCGGCTGCACCTCATCGAGTACGCTGGCGAGCAGCTTGAGGAACGCGATCTGCCCGGACCGCAGGAGGCTCTTGCCAGCCGTGAAAGCGAGCGGGTCTCCTGGATCAATGTGGACGGGCTGCACGACGTTTCAGTCATCGACCAGCTGGGAGACCTGTTCTCGGTTCATCCGCTGGTCAAGGAAGACATCCTGCACACCGGCCAGCGCCCCAAGATCGAGGACTTCGGCAGCTACATCTTCATCGTCCTGCGCATGCTGCGGCGCGATGAGGGAAGCGGGGCGATCGAAAGCGAGCAGGTGAGCCTGATCGTGACCAGCGGCGCCGTGCTGTCGTTTCAGGAGTGCCCGGGCGACGTCTTCGAGCCGGTCCGGGAGCGGATTCGCCATGCGCGGGGACGCATCCGGCACAGGGGGCCGGACTACCTGGCCTATGCCCTGATGGACGCCGTCGTGGACCACTACTTTGTCGTGTTGGACGCCCTGGGCGAGGAGTTGGGGGCAGTCGAAGAGAAGATGATGGGCGAGCCGGACCCTTCCACCCTGCAGGAGGCCTATCGGCTCAAGTCGCGCATCCTTCAGCTGCACAAGTCTGCCCGGCCGCTGCGCGAGCTGGTTTCCGTGCTGCAGCGAATTGAATCGCCCCTGGTCGGAAACGACACGCCCTTGTTCCTGCGCGACCTCTACGACCATGCCGTGCGGGTGGTGGACACGATCGAAATGCAGCGGGAGCTGTCCTCGGGCCTGGCAGACCTTTACCTTTCGATGGCCGGCCACCGCATGAACGAGGTGATGAAGGTCTTGACCATCATGGCCACCATCTTCATCCCCCTGACTTTCCTGGCCGGCATCTACGGCATGAATTTCGAGTTCATGCCCGAGCTGCGCTGGCGCTGGGGGTACCCGGCTTTGCTGGGGCTGATGCTGGCCATCTTTTTGGGGATGCTGTATTTCTTCAAGAAAAGGAAGTGGCTTTGAAAAGTCAGGGCAAAAGGCGAATTGGCCGCAAACCTCCTGCGCTTCGCTCGAAGGCGTGAAATCTGCCCTGAGCTTTCTTCCCGCTTATTCTGAGGAAGTTCCTCACCACAATCGGCGGCCCGAATCGCTGCTGCGGACCCGCGGAAGTGCCTGGCCACCTGCGCTTTTCGTTTGCTAATAACAATTTCTATATGTATAATGAGCAGAAAAAAATAAAATGCAGAAAGACTAATTAAATTGACAATTTAGTCATTAATTGCTAAACTTCGGAAAATAATTCGAGGAGGGATGCAGTTGTTGTCGCCAATTCGGGTTCTTTCCATCGAAGACTCATCCGAAGATACCGACATCGTGATCGAGGAACTGCGGCAAGGGGGATTTGAGGTCATCTGCCGGCGTGTCGAGACGCCCGCCGATCTGCACAGGGCTTTGCGGAACGGTAATTGGGATGTCGTCTTGTCAGATTATTCGATGCCTCGGCTGAACGGCTTGAAGGCAGCTTCGATGGTTCGAAGGCACAGTCCGGAACTCCCCATTATTTTTGTCTCCGGGGTGATCGGTGAAAAGCGTGCCGTGGAGGCGATGCGTGCGGGAGTTTGCGACTATGTCTCGAAGAACAACCTGGGTCGGCTGGCGGCCGCAGTGAACCGCGAGCTGCGTCGCACCGCCGAGCGAAATCAAGCACAACAATCTCTCCAAGAAGCGAAGGAGTATGCCTCGTCGATTGTCGCGTCGATTCACATGCCTCTGGTGATCCTGGACGGCAACATGGGCATCCGTTCCGTCAACCCCGCATTCGAACAGGCCTTCAACTGGCTGGCAGGCCGTTCGAGTCCACAGGCCTTCGAGGCGTTGCTTGAACTCATACCCCAGAAGGCTCAAGTGATTGCATCCGTCAAGAAGGCGTTGAGGTCGGGCGAACACTCTTCCGAGCTTGAGATAGAAATCGAACTCCCGGAGAGGCGCCTCTCCTATCTCGTCAGCTCTCAAGCGATAGAACCCTCGAGAAATGGCAGTGAGGGCCGAGTCTTGCTGGTGATGCATGATGTCACTGAGCGCAAAGCACTGGAGCGCAGAATGATCGCCAGCCAGCGGTTGGAGGCTGTCGGAAGGCTGGCCAACAACATTGCACATGACTTCAATAATCTGCTGACCGTCATCGGAGGCCGTGCGAGCCTTCTGGAATCCAGCTCCCAGTGCTCGGCGACTCAGGATACGGCACAAATCATATTGGCTGCAGTGAATCGGGCCTCTCGGTTGACCCGGCAGCTGATGGCCTTCAGCCGACAGCAAGCTCAAGATCTTTCGGAGATTCGCCTAGACGTCGTCGTCGAAAGGATCAAGCCCATACTTCGCTCATTGGTCGACGAAAGCATCGACATCAGTTTTCAACTCAACGGCCAATCGGATCTGGTGAGGGCCGACCTCTCCCAATTGGAACAGATTGTCGTGAACCTGGCAGTCAACGCGCGTGACGCCATCATTGAGGGGGGGAAGATCGTGATTCGAACTTCCTGCCAGGACATGCCGCAGGGGAGAATCCTCCATCAGGGAGGCGGGGTGCCTCCGGGCTCGTATGCAATCCTTGAGGTGAGCGATACAGGAACGGGCATGAGCCAGGAGGTTCTGGATCGGATCTTTGAGCCATTCTTCACCACCAAGGAGCCGGGGAAAGGAACTGGGCTTGGGCTCTCGACTGTTTACGGGATCGTGCAACAAAATCGCGGGTATATTCGAGTTGAGAGCAAGCCCGACCAGGGGACGCGCTTCAAGGTCTACTTTCCTGCAATCCAGGCGGACTCTGGATCTGAAGCCGCAGAGCAAGGAGGTGCGAGTGACTGAATGGGGATATGGCCACCATCGTTACTGGTCTCCGTGGGGCCGTGTTTAGGAACCAGAACTGGCAAAAGGCCCTATGCCACCCCCGAGGTTGCTTCGGGGGATCTTGCCGGCGATTGGGTCTCAGCCATGAAACATCGCTCCACGGAGTCAAGCTCCGTGGTGGCGACATCGCTTTTGAAGCGGGTCTGGTTGCTAAACACGGCCCGACCGGGACAAGCCCGGCGCGTGGCCTGCGTATCTTGCGGCAGGAGGTGTGAGTGACTGAATGGGGATATGGCCAACGTCGGAGCATGCATCCGTGGAGCCGTGTTTAGGAACCAGGCCTCCGGGTTGGATTGCACGGCCTCAATCCTGGCGGGTCGGCAAGGTGAAATAGAATGCAGCGCCGTCTTCGGGTTCCGACTCCGCCCAAATCTCCCCGCCGTGCCGGTGAATGATGCGCTGGACGTTGGCCAAGCCGACCCCGTTCCCTTCAAATCGGTGTCGTTCATGCAGGCGCTGGAATGGCTTGAAGAGTCGATGGGCATTCTCCATCTCGA
>JANQFM010000183.1 GCA_028277865.1 Acidobacteriota bacterium | reverse complement strand
TGTCTCTTGCTGCTTTCAGCGATCTGCCCGGTGCTCTGGTGGGAGCAATGGCGCTGACCATCGCTGTGTTGGTCGAAGGGTTGGTGGTCCGCTGGATGGCCTCGGCAGTCCTTCGAAGTCTCAAGGCCAGTGATGAGGTGCGGCAGGAATCCCGTTCCATGACCCTGACTTCCATCGCCCGCTTTTACTACCCTTTGGCACTGACCGCCATTTTGGCCATGGCCGTTCAACCCAGCGCCTCGTTTCTGGCTGCTCTGGGCCGCAAGCCGGTTGAATCGCTGGCTGTATTGCCTGTCATCCAATCGCTTGTGTTCATCTTCCGCACACTGGGGCTTTCATTCCAGGAGGCAGCCATCGCATTGTTGGGAGACAAGTCAGAGAATGAATCGGTGTTGCGCCGCTTTGCCTTGCTTTTGGGATCGGGCAGCGCCCTGATGCTGTGCGCCTTGGCATTTACTCCCCTCTCGACGGCTTGGTTCGAGGGAGTTTCGGGATTGGATGCCGAGCTGGCCGCCTTTGCCATCGGCCCCACCCGGATCATGGCTGTGATGCCGGCCTTGACCGTGCTGTTGGTCTGGCAGCGCTCCCTTCTGGTCAACCGCAAGCGAACCTCCCCCATCACCGGTGCCTCGGCTGCCGAAGTCATCACCGTTCTGGCTGTCATGTGCCTGGGGCTCTTCGTTTTCGACTGGACGGGAGCGGTTGCGGCAACGGCTGCCTTCATGCTGGGCCGGGTGGCCGGTTGCGGCTACCTGGAATTGGATCGACGAAGGGTCCAGGTCGCCCAGTGAGGCCTTTGCGCTCATTGCGCCTTTGCGCGAAACCCTGAAAAGCTCAACGCCTGTTTGCTATCAGAATGACGAAGCGGGCAGGCTCGCGCTTCCGTTTCAGCCGCGCCTTCCAGGGCCGCAGTGCCCACTTCCATCCGTACCAGGGCCGCATCACCTTCCATCCAATCCCCATTTGTTCGGCCAGTTTTTCGAGCATCCGCCAGGTCAGGAATTCCTGTGAAGGCAGGGCGTCCGATGCAGTCCCGTAGCGCCGTTCGAATTCAGCCCGGCGCTGGTCCACCATTTGGCGACCGCTTTCTGAACGGCGGTAAATGGGGGTTTCCAGCACCATCAGCCAGCCGCTCGGTCGCAATACCCGGAGGGCTTCGCCGAGTGTGACCCGGTAATCGGTGCTGTAATGTAGGCTGGAATTGAAAAGCACTCCATCAAGGCTGGCGGCAGAGAATGGCAGGCGGTCGAATTCAGCCTGCATGCGGGGCCAGCAGGGCGAATAGTGGCGAGCAGCGCCTAAGCCGTCCTGATCGTCCAGGCTCAGGTCGATGGCGCAAGGGTGATGTCCCAGCTCAGCCAGGCGGTGGCTCAGCCAGCCCACCCCGGCGCCCAGGTCGAGGATCTTCAATCCACTGCCCAAGCGGGGCAGGACGCGTCGGCACAGGCAGTCGAAGGTGCGCCGGTGTATATTCCACTGCCAGGCCAGCGGGTGGTTAGCTGGGCAATCGGGAAGCCGCCGGTAGAAGTCCGCTGAATCGGAGCCGCGTCCTTCAGCCAAGCGAATGCTGGTATAGTCGCGCAAAAAGGGCTCGAAATGCTCGGCACGCCCCGGCGCCAGGAGCCTCCAAATCCCGTCGATCTGAGGATAGGCGGTTGTGCATTGGGGGCACTGCAGCGAACCTGAAGCCTTCTGCAACAATCCGCAATCTGCCCGGCAATGCGGACAAGCCGCTTCCCAATTCACCTGCAGGTCCAATTTGATCCGGCTCCCAAATGACACAGGCATCTTGCGTGTGCGTTGAACTTAGCTCTTTGCAGAGCCTCGAGGGATGCCTGTGCCACTCTCAGTGAAACTCCCCTCCTCCGCCTCTCAGCGTCTCAGCGTTTGTGCGGCTCTGCGTGGACTTCCCTCCCTCAGCGCCGCTGCAACTCCAGCAGGTAGTGATCCGAAAGCCAAGGAAAGGGAGGCAATGCTTCCAAACGGCGTTCCCAGCGAAAGAGGCGTTGCAACCGACCTGGACCTTGCATCCACTTTTTGGCATAAGGCGGAGGCATCAAGAAGCCGATTCCGCTCACGCGCCGCAGCCGGAAGAATTCGGCGAAAGCCCGACGTGCCCGACCGATGGATGGATATCGGATGCGCAGCCCGCGCCACTCGGTCCCGCCTTTTTCCAGGCGTCGGAACATGCGCTGGCGCTCGCCCCGATGCCAGAACCAGGCCCACTCCCAGGGGGCCACGGGCCCCATGATGCAAAGCAGGGCCATGGCGCCCGGCCTGAGCAGGGACGCCAGTCCCCGGGCCACAACGCCCAGGTCGCCGACGCAGTTGAGCCCTCCCATATTGGAAAGGGCGCCGTCAAAGGCAACGGCCTCCAGCCTTTCCATTTCCTCCAGAGACAACTGACGCACCTGGACTTTGTCGGCCAAACCGTGGCGGCTGACTTTGCGGTGGGTGAACTCGGCCATCTTGCGGGACTTGTCCGTAGCCGTCACCCGCAAGCCGAGCCGGGCCAGGTAAACAGCATCCTCGCCGGTGCCGCAATTCAGTTCCAGGATTCTCTGGCCGGGCTGGAAGCGGGCGTCCAGTCGACGCCAAACCGCCTGTCGCATGAGGCGTCCGACGGGATTTTGCGAGAAGTCTCGGTCGTAGGAAGCGGCCAGTTCATCAAAAGGGGTTTCACGCACTGGCGCACTGACGCGGGGAGAGGCAGCGGAGGGCTCTTGGCTGGAGTTCACGCTGTCGCCTCCGGCGAGGCCAGCAGAAAACGGCGAGCCTTGGCGGCCAGCAGGCGTTCCTTGGCGGCTCGAACGGGGCTGTCCGTTTGCAGTCGAAAGGCCTCGACTTCGTGACGCAACCACATGTCGGCGTGCTTATAGTAGCCGGACGAAGGCTGATTGCGGATCCGATAGTCGCGGTCGGTGCTTTGGGACCAATCGGCGGGCGCCTCGATCTGTTGGGACACTTCATCGTAAAAGGCTGTGTTCTTGATGGGATAGCTGACCGTGGTCAGGTAGATGTCGGGATCGCACTTCTTGACGTGCTCGATGGTGGCCTGGATGTCGTCGACGGTCTCGCCGGGATAGCCCCACATCAGGAACATCCCCACCTGGATCCCGTGACGCTTGGCCGCACGCGAGGCCCAACGCACCTGATCGACCTTGACTCCCCGATCCATGGCGTCCAGGATTTTCTGGCTGCCGCTCTCCGACCCGATCCAGATGCGGTAGCAGCCCATCTCTGCCAATGTTTCCAGCACCTCTTCCTTCATCATGCGGTCGGCCCGCGAGATGGTCTCAAAAGGCAGCTTCAGGCCGCGCCGCTTCAGTTCGGTCGAATACTGGAAGAGCCAGTGGTGATGGATGGTGAAGACATCGTCCGAGTACCAGACTTGGTCGGGTTGATAGACGTCCCGGATATGTTCCAACTCATCGGCGCAGTCGAGGAAAGAGCGCCGGCGGTGGGTGAATCCGAAGACAGCATGCGAACACCAGCGGCAGCGATAGGGGCAGCCCCGGGCCGTGATCAGGTTGACGCTGCCCATGCCGTGATGCTCGCGCCAGACATCGACGTAGCGCCGGGTGTCGATGGCTTCCCGCTCGGGCCAGGGCAAGCTGTCCAGCTCGCGGATCTGTTCCCGTTCCGGGTTGCGCACCAATTGCCCCTGTTCATCTCGGAAGACCGTTCCGGCCACTGAATGCAGGCGATGCGGCCCTTTCTTGGCCAAGGCGACCAACAGTTCGGCCAAAGTCTCCTCTCCCTCGCCGACCACAATGACGTCGGCGCCCCGGCCCAGATACTCCTTCGGATAATTGGCTGACTCGGGGCCTCCCAAGACGACCTTCCAGCCCAGTGCCCGAGCCTTGGCAACGATCTGCAGCACCGAAGTGCGGGTCATCAGGTTGGTGTAGATGCCCAGGATCCCCTTTTCGCTTTCCAGTCGGGCATGCAGTTCGCTGCGTTGTGCGAAGGTGGTGTCGAAGATCTCGGCGTCGAATCCGGCCCGGCGCAGATAGGCGCAGATATAAAGCAGGCCCAAGGTGGGGTAGGGCTTCATGATCTCCTGCTCTTTGGGGTCTTCGAACAGGAAATAGCCGTGGGTGAGGAGGATGTCGCTCATGAATCAATTCCAGCGCTTGCTCAGGTCAGGCCGCTGGACCGGGGCATAGTTCTTTTCAATGGAAGTCGGATCAGCGCTGCGGTATTGGTTTTCCATTTGGCCCAGCTCGAACCAATGATGGTTGAGCCGGTCCAATTCCGCCAACAGCCCGTCCCCGTTGCCAGCCCCGGCTTGCAGCCGCTGACGCAGTTCCAGATCGCGGTGCAGCAGCCGGTGGAGCTTGCGGTAAAAAGGGGTCTGGTAGGTGCCTTGAAACATCATGGCAAGGTCATTGCTGTCTTTCCAATGCTTCTTCTTACCCAGCTGAGCCTGGACCATCTGATAGAACTTGGTGCCGGGCAGGGGGTAGCTGACGCTGATTCCGATATCGTCGGGCATGGTGTCGCGCACCATCTGTACCGTCTTCATAATGTCTTGGAAAGTTTCGCCCGGATAGCCGAATTGGATAAAGAAGCAGGCCTTGATGCCGGCCTTCCTCAGCCTCTCTCGGGCAAGGGGCACCTTGGGCAGCTTGGTGCCTTTGTCCATGGCGTCCAGAATCTTTTGGCTGCCGCTTTCGACCCCCATCCAGACCTCCACGCAACCGGCTCTGGAAAGCCCTTCGACCGCCTTTTCGGTCATCAGATCGACGCGCGACTGGATCATGAAGGGGATTGAAGCGTCGAGGGTCTCCACTTGCCGGGCAAATTCGGCCACCCAGCGGGGCTGAAGCCCGAAGATGTCATCTGCGAACCAGATGTGATCCGGCTGAATGATTTTCTTGACCAGCGCCATCTCGCGGGCCACATCAGCCGGGGAGCGCATGGCGTATCGCTGGCCCCAGATCGGCTTGGCGCACCAGTTGCAATGGAAAGGGCAGCCGCGCGTACTGACCATGTTGACGCTGAAGTAGCCGTGGGCTTCGGTCCAGGCACGCCGGTAGCGCTCAGCATCCACAAGGTCCCAGGCTGGAAAGGGGAAGGCATCTGGACGGCGTTCAGGCTCCGCCGTCGATGCCAGCCGGTAGCCTGCGGGAGCCTCCCGATCCGCAACAGCCACTCCGGCGATCGAATTCAAAGGCAGTTGGGAATTCCCCAGCAAATGCTCGACCAGTTGGCCAAAGCTGTGGTCGGGCTCGCCGATCAGGGCGTACTGGACGCCGTTGCTGAAGTAGGCCTCGGGGTGGTCGCTGATGTCCGATCCGGCAGCGATCACCGTAGCCCCGGCTTGTTGTGCAGCACGGCTCATGCGGCCTGCCGCCTGACGCGTCCGGCCCAAGCACATCTTGTTGAGGAAGTTGAATTGATCCTCGTAAATCGCCACCAGGCTGGGGCGATGCTCTTCGAGCAGGTTGAGGAACTCCTCTTCTCCCTCCGAAAGCATGGCATCAAATAGAGCAACCGAGAAACCACGCTCACGCAGGATGGAGGCCGCGTAGAGGGTTCCCAGCGGGGGGTAGGGTTTCATCTTCTCAAGTTGCTTGGGGTCGTTTTTGATGAAAAAGGCGTGAGCCAACAGTACATCCGTCATGAAAAGCGCCTTTCCGCTCCAGCCCCATTCCATTGCAAGGATATTCGCAACCCATTGCAGTATAACCAGCCGCCAAAGTGCCGTCAAAAGCCCGGATTTCAAGCAGAGGCCAACCCGCGCCACTTTCACGTCCGCCCGTCATCGGGAGCACCGGCCTTGAGCCGACGATCGGCAGGCACCCAAAATCCGATTCGACGATCAGTGGGAGGCTCTTCGGGCTTCATGATGTGCCGAATGGCTTCGAAGACCAGCTTGAACTGATCGTCATACTTCTCCTCCAACTCTTCAAGCCTTCGCAACAGATTTTCGTGGGTCGCCATCCAACGGCGCGACTGGACAAAAGCCCGCATGATCGCAACATTGACCTGAATCGCGCGCTTGCTTCTCAGCACTCCCGAAAGCATGGCAATCCCTTGCTCCGTAAAGGCCAGGGGAAGGTAACGCCGCCCGCCATGCCCCTGATTTGCCTTTGAGGTCACAATTTGTGACCTCAACTCCTTTGTCTCTTCGGAAGTCAGCTGAAACATGAAATCTTCTGGAAATCGTTCGATGTTGCGCCGTACCTGCTGGTTAAGCCCTTTGGTCGAGACGCCGTAGAGGTTCGCCAAGTCACTGTCGATCATGATTTTCCGGTCACGGATCCAAAAAATCCGACTCTGAATCTCAACCTCGGAATAGGCCTGCAATTCGACTCTGACTTCCTGATCACAGGACTGTTTCTTGGGCATGAAGATCCTCCCTTCTGGCAATGAATCGATTGAAGACGAAAATTCCCCTTATATATAAGAACGCTGCTGGTCGAGTAATCTACGAAAAAATTTCCCACTATTGACCGGAAAAATTGATTTTCGGGCCTCTGTACAGTTTCAAGGCCGACCCTTATGCCCACCTGATGCGATGCCTTGCAGGCTTTCAACAAGTCTGCTTTTGTGGCAGAATTGCCAATCTGATGAAAGACCTGCTGGGCCTGGGACTGGTTGTGGCGGTTTGGCTGGCACTGCAGCTATGGGTGCTGCCGCGTCTGGGACTGGGCTGAGGCCCTTCCAACTGCGCCGGGAAGCGCAGCCCTGACAAAAAAGATTCGCCCCACACCTCTCCCAGGCTGCCTTACTCCTGAGTCAGCCAACCGAAAGCTGCTGGAGCCAACCCCTCATTTCGCGCACTAATCTGAAAACCGCTTGCAATAGCGTGCACTTTTGCCTTTTGATCCTTGACAAACCTCAATTTTTAGTTTAAACTAAAAATGTTTTTAGCTGGACCAGGCCATGCAGGATCTACCCTTTCGGATTTTGATTGCAGCAGTCATGCTGACCACGATGAGCATCTCCGGCTACTATCGGCGTCGGGCGGATCGGCTGGACCGCAAGATTGCAATGCAGGAAGGCAGGATGGCGCTGGCCCTCATCCGTCTGGCGGCAACCGTCCACTTGGCCGGATTGCTGACCTACCTGATATCCCCCGCCTGGTTGGAATGGGCGCGCCTGCCTTTACCGCAGCCGCTTCGCTGGATTGCAGCTGCTGCAATGGCGGCCACGCCCCTTCTCATCTTCTGGCTATTCAGCCACTTGGGCAACAACGTCACACCCACGATTCGGGTCAGGGACAAAGCCAGCCTGGTGACCAGCGGACCCTACAAATGGGTGCGTCATCCCCTCTACAGCGTCGGCACCCTGCAGCTGTTTTTCCTCTCTTTGACGGCCTCCAACGCCTTCTTCATGGCCTCCGCCCTGCTGGCACTCTTTTTTCTGGCCTGGCGAGTCCCCCAGGAAGAAGCCCGGTTGATCGAGCGCTTCGGAGACGAGTACCAGCGATATATGCAGCGGACGGGTCGGTTTTTGCCCAAGTGGAATCTCGGCTGAAGGCCGACAGAGTCTGTCCCTCCTAAAACCTTGGACCTTGGACTTTGGACGTCTGCTAGGATGTTCGCCATGGCGGATGTCGTCTTTCTGGGTCCTCAGCGTCTTCAACCGAGCGTGGATCAAATCTTGGAGAAGCTGGGAGTGCAAGGCCCGGTCTGTGCCGTGACGGCGGGCTGGCAGGAGCGGGAAGGGGAGGTTGAGGAACTCCAAAGGCACTTGGACCGCCAAGTCTTCGATTTGAAGCTTTATAGCCGAGCCGATCGTCTTTTCGCCCACAACCCCCTCCTGCGCAAGGCCCACAGTCGGCGTCAAGCCATGCTTCGCGATCAACAGCGGGCCTACCGCCTTCGCCTCTATCATGCCTTGGAAGCCTTGCGCAGCCTGGAACAGCTGCCCAACAGCTCCAGCGCCCGTTCATCACAGATCCGTGCCGCCATGACGGCCCTTCGTCAACTGGATCGCCATCACCTGCGGCGCATCGAGCAGATCCACTCTCGATTCCCCGAAACTTCGATCCCTGAGCGGGGCACCCGTGAAGAGGTGCTCGCCCTGCTTTCCAGCTGCCGCGCTGTCCTGATTGCCGGCGGGCACATCGCGGTGCTGCTCAACCGGCTGCGCCTCTTCGGATTGCACAGGCAGCTTCAAGACAAGACGGTCATTGCCTGGTCGGCGGGCGCCATGGCCCTCTGCGATCGGGTCGTGCTCTTTCACGACCGCCCTCCTCAAGGGGCGGGCGACGCAGAGGTCTTCGAAAAGGGCTTGGGGATTGTGAAGGGCGTCATCGCCCTGCCTCAAGCCGGTCAGCGCCTTGTGCTGGACGACCGGCAACGAATCAGCAGGCTGGCCCGCCGCATGTCTCCCGCCCATTGCCTGACACTTGATCCCGGGTCGTTTCTGCATTTCCGGTCAGATCGCCTTGTCGAATGCCGGCAAAGCAGTCGGCTCATGCCTCGGGGCAGTTTGATGCACCCCAAAGCGGAAAATGTACGCCATGAACAAGCTCTTGCGTGAGCTGGCCGACAGCCAGCCCGATTCGCGGGCCGTTGAGCAATTCCTGCGCTGCCACAGCTTTCCCCTGGTCGACCCTCAAGGCGTCACCTTTGTTTATCAGGGCCAAGCGGAGTCGGTGCAATTGCTGCATTGGGTTTACGGGCTGCCCTCCCAACAGCCTTTCCAGCGCCTTCAAGGCACCGGGCTGTGGCACCTGCATCTTGAACTGCCCTTGGGATCGCGCATCGAGTACAAGCTCAACGTCCGGAAAGACGGTCGCAGCGAGTGGATTCAGGATCCTTTGAACCGCCTCCAGGCCCACGATCCGTTCGGCGCAAACTCGGTCTGCCGGGCCAGCGGCTACAGGCGCCCCGACTGGACGCGGCCCGATCCCGAAGCCTGCCCCGGCAGGCTTGACGAGATCCGGCTCCGCAGCCGGGTCTTCTCAAGGCAAGAGCGGGTCGGGGTCTACGTTCCGCCCCGTTTCCGCAAGACTCGCCGATATCCCCTTTTGATCGTGCATGACGGCGATGACTATCTGAACTACTCGCAATTGCAGACCGTCCTCGACAACTTGATCCACCGCCTTGAAGTCCCCGCCCTGATTGTCGCTCTGACCAATGCGGGAGAGCGCCTCAACGAGTACGCCGGCCAGGATGCTCACGCCGAGTTCTTGACCCGTGAACTGGTTCCCCGCCTGGCAAAGGACTTCCCTCTGATCGGGGAGCCGTCGGCCCGGGGTCTGATGGGTGCCAGCTTCGGCGCCGTGGCTGCCCTGCACGCCGCCTGGAAAGCTCCCGGATATTACGGGCGCCTGCTGCTGCAGTCCGGATCCTTCGCTTTCAGCGACATCGGCAAGCATGGGCACGGAGAGACCTTTGATCCGGTTGTCGAATTCATGAACCGATTCCGGCGCAACCCCGGACGCCCTTCCGAGCGTGTCTTCGTCAGCTGCGGCATCTACGAGTCGCTCATCTACGAAAGCCGCTCCCTGATCCCCTTGCTGCAGGAAACGGGAATGCAGGTCCGATTCCAGGAGGCGCCCGACGGCCACAATTGGGAAAATTGGCGCGACCGCTTGCGCGACGCCCTTTCATGGCTCTTTCCCGGGCCGTTGTGGATGGTGTATGAATAGTTGGCAGTTGGCAGTTGGCAGTTGGCTGTTTTCAGCGGGGATCATGACCCTTCCTCTTCACATTCCCCTGTTCCCTTTTTCGTCTACAATAGCCTCCTTCCGAGACGCGTCGACGCAAGAAACGAGTGGTTCGCGCCCTCTCTGCGCCTTTGCGTCTCTGCGTGAAACCTTCTGGGGAGGTTGTCTTGGCTGAAATCACGCGGCGGATCGGGCTTTCCCTGGGAGCGGACATCTGCTGGCCCGTTTGTTACGAAGGGCTGATGAAGCGGCTCGACCTGTCCATCCCTTGGCAAGGCGACAGGCTGCGCTTCGAGGTGGAACGGGTCAGCATCGAGCCATTCAGCTTGCGCCAGCCCTGCCGATACGACCTGGTCATCGACCGATTGACCCACTGGTACCACGTCAGCCGCGAGTGGATCAAAAAAGCCGTGCTGATGGACGGCCTTTACGTCTTCAACAATCCCTGGGCCATCCAGTCGATGGAAAAACAGACCACCTACTGCGCCATGATGAAGCTGGGGTTGCCCGTGCCCGACACTTGGCTCATACCGCCCAAGTCCTACGAGCCCCGCGACGACCTTCAGCCCACCTTGCAGCGCTACGCCAGGCTCTTCGATCTGGGTTCGATTGGACGCGAGTTGGGATTCCCCCTTTTCATGAAGCCCTATGACGGAGGCGCCTGGGTCGGCGTTTCCAAGATCGACAGCGAAGAGCAGCTCCAAAAAGCTTACGACGAAAGCGGAACCAAGGTCATGCAGCTGCAAAAGGCCGTTTTGCCCTTTGACTGCTTTGTGCGGGCCGTCGGGCTGGGGCCTCAGGTGCGCATCATCCGCTACGATCCCGACGCACCATTGCACGCCCGTTACTGCGCCGATCGGGATTTTCTGGATGCAGGGGAAGTTTCCCTGATCGAGGACATGACGCTGACCATCAACTCCTTCTTCGGTTGGGACTTCAACTCCTGCGAAGCCCTGCGCTCGGACGGCGTGTGGCATCCCATCGACTTCGCCAACGCCTGCCCCGACTCCCAGGTCACCTCGCTGCACTTTCACTTTCCGTGGCTGGTGATGGCCAACATCCGTTGGTCGATCTTTTGCGCGGCCGTGCAACGTCCCATGCAGCGAACCCACAACTGGTCACCCTTTTACGAGATTGCCGAACAGGGGTTGAACTACAGGCAACGCTTGGCAGCCTACGCCCGGCTGGCGCGCCGTAGGCTGGAGGCTGATCGCTTCGAGGAGTTCTGCAGCCGGCACCTGGCGCACTTGGACGAAGTTGCCTGGGAGTTCTTCGGCTCGGAGATGGCGCGCGATGCCGTCTATCAGAAGGTATGCGCCCTTTTCCCCGAGCATGAGCAGGACAAGTTCACCGAGCATTTCTGGGAGCTGATCCAGCAATGGCGCAAACGGGAGGAAGATAAAAGAGTTTCACGCAGAGACGCAGAGGCGCAGAGAGAAGGAAGAGGGGAGAGAAGTCCGGAGTAGGGAGTCGGGCGTCAAGCTTATGGCACACTCTCTTGACTGCCAACTGCCAACTGCCAACTGCCAACTGCCAACTGCCAACTGCCAACTGCCAACTGCCAACTGCCAACTGCCAACTGCCAACTGCCAACTGCCAATTTCGTCCTCCCTTGGCCTGCGTGAAACTCTGCAAGCTGCGGCGGCGTATAATAGGAGATCATGAGCGAGCAGCCGGCTCGCAGGGCCATCAGGAGAGAGGCCGGACGGCGTAGCTGCCGCCGGTTGAATATAGATAGAATTGAAGAGAGAATTCGGATCAGGAATTGGAGGATAAGCGAATGTCTGGAATCGCTCGATTTTTGTCTTCCGGCAAGGGGCTGACCTTTATGGCTTTGGTGAGTATGCTGGTGCTGGGAATCGTCTTGGGACCGATTGTGTCGGATCGCGTCTTCAGCTTCCAGGAGATGCAGCCGGCAGCCCTGCTGGAAGCCATCAAGAACACCGGGTCGCTGTCCGACCAAGGTCCGGCCAGCCTCTCGGAAGGCTTTCGCCAAGTCGCCAAATCCTTCGAACCTTTCGTCGTCAACGTCAGCAGCCGCTCGATTCCTCCCCAAGTACGGCGCAGCCGTTCCCAGCGCAGTTTCGGATTCGACGACCTGATGGACCAGCTCCATGGGGGCCAAGCACGCCAAGTGACCAGCCTGGGATCGGGAACCATCGTCGATCCCAAGGGCTTTATCGTCACCAATTCGCATGTGGTGACCTGGAACGATCAGCGCGGGAATGCCAACGTGCACGACCGCATCGAAGTCACCCTCAACAGCGGTGAACGCTTCAACGCCAAGATGATCGGATACGACACCCAGGCCGACATCGCAGTCCTGAAGATCGATGCCGGCCGCGAACTGGCAGCCGCCGAGATCGGCGATACCCCGTCCATGCAGATCGGCGACTGGGTCCTGGCCATCGGCAGCCCCTTCGGCCTGGAGCAAACGGTCACGGCGGGCATCGTCTCCGCCAAAGGACGGCACGGAGACCGGTTCGGTTCCGGCGCCAACCTGTTCGGCGATTACATCCAAACCGATGCCGCCATCAATCCCGGAAACAGCGGCGGCCCCCTGGTCAACATGCAGGGGCAGCTCATCGGAATCAATACCTTCATCACCACCCGCAGCGGGGGGTCGCAGGGGATCGGCTTCTCGATCCCATCCAACGTCTTTGTCAACGCCTACAATCAACTGGTCTCCACCGGCCGCATCGAACGGGGCTGGATCGGGATCAGCATGAACGTCTTTCCCATGACTCCCGAAATCGCCGAGTTCTTCGGCGTGGACGGGGAGGATCCTCAAGGAATCAAGGATGGCGACGGCGTCCTGGTGACCGACCTGATCAATGAAGACAGTGAATCTAGCCAGCAGGAAAGCCCGGCAGGGCGGGCCGGCATCCGAATCGAGGATGTCATCGTCCAAATCGGAGGCCGCGAAATCGAAAGCCCCTTCGACCTGCGTTCGGCTGTGGGCACCACAGCGCCCGGCGAAACCTTGAAGGTGGTGGCGGTACGCAAGGGAGAGGTGAAGGAATTCGACGTCACTTTGGCCCGACGCACCATTGATGAGCGTCAGGCCCGAAGCAACCGGCCCCTGTCCTTTGAGGAATACCAGCCCGAGCCGCAAGAGCCCAAGGAAATCGGACTCGCCTTCATGGACCTTTCGGCCAACCAGATTGCCCGCCACAATCTGGAAGATGAAGCGGGCAAGGTGCTGATCACCGATGTCACCGTGGGAAGCCTGGCCTATGACGCCGGACTCGGTCGGGGGCAGATCATTACTTCCGTCAACGGCCAGGCAGCGACGGGCGCCGACGCCTTCAAGCGCCTCGTCTCAGGCCTGAATTCCGGCCAGGCAGCTGTCTTGCGGGTGATCGTGCCGGGCCAGAACGGCCAGCCAAACAACATCTTCTACACTTCGTTCGTGAAGCCGTAAAGGAGAGCCCGGCTTCGGGCGA
>JANQFM010000179.1 GCA_028277865.1 Acidobacteriota bacterium | reverse complement strand
AGCGACAGGCGGACGGCTGTTTCCCTTCGCCGGTCGGCGGCCCGGTTGAGCATCAGGTTGGCCACGTTGGCACAGGCGATGAAAAGGAGGATGCCCGCCACGATGGCGATCAGGCTGGCCGCCCGTACGAACATCTGGCGCTGGGCGGGATTGATGCGGGCCAGGCTCAGGGGGAGCATGTTGACGCTGCGCCCATGGTTGTAGTTGGGATACTCCTCCTCCAGGCGGGTGGCGATGGCCCTCATGGCCGTCCGGGAGGCTTCAAAGCTCACGCCGTCCTTCAGGCGCCCGGTGACGAAAAACATCCGACCGGCACGGGAATCGAAAAAGCGGTTGAGCGGCGGGCCCACCAACTGGGTGAACATCATATTGGGGATCCACAGGCCCACATTGTGGGTCATCTGAAATCCCTTGAAGCCTGCAGGGGCCACTCCGATGACCGTCAGAGGATGATCATTGACCAGGACCGTCCGGCCCAAGATGGCCCGGTCGGCGCCGAAACGCGAACTCCACAGGTTGTAGCTCAGCACGGCAACCGGATGGGATCCCGGTGTCTGATCTTCTTCAGGATGGAAAAAGCGTCCCAGGGCAGGCTCGATGCGGCACATGTCGAAATAGTTGCCCGAGACCAGCTCCGCCATCATCTGCTCCGGCTCCCCGTTTCCCCCCGAAAAGCCGACGAATGTCCCGTGCCAGGTGACCATGTCGGAAAAGACGTCGTTCTGTTCGCGGTAATCCCGGTAGTTGGGATAGGACATGGAGAGGTAGCCGTTGAAGACCCCGTCCTGCGCGGCCTCCTCCCTCGCGCCGTAAATGGCCACCAAACGATCAGCTTCGGGGATGGGCAAGGCGTGAAAGAGGATTTCCTTGATCAGGGTGAAGACGGTGGTGTTTGCGCCGATGCCCAGCGCCAGCGAGATCACCACCACCATCGTAAACCCCGGTCTCCTGGCCAAAGCGCGGAAAGTGGTCCGCAGGTCGTGTTTGATAAAGCTCATGATTTGCCCATTGTAATTCCTGTTGATGTAGCTGTGAAGTGCTGAGCCGCCTTCGGATACTAGCCAAGTCCCAGGCCGCGGTCAAGCAGATCTCCCGCAAAGACGCAAAACCCGCATCCCAAGTCACCTCAGAATGGAAGCAGAGGGAGTTCACGCAGAGGCGCAGAGACGCGGAGGGAGACGAGGCGGAGAGGGATTCAAAAAAGAGTGCCGCCTTGGCTGCGGGCGTAGAGGATCAGCAGGCGGGAGCTGAGGCCGTATGAGTCGATTCCGCCTGGGACGCCATGAAATCTGAGGTAGGTGTCGTTGACCTTTTCGCTGACTTGTGCCGCCGGGCCTTCGAAGCTTCGCCAGAATTGATTGGCGGAGGTGATGTCTTCTTGCACCGCCTGCAGGCGTTTCGACACAAGTTGGCGGGCCTGCTCAGGGTCGCGGCGATGGAGTTCGGCCAGCAGACGGCGCTGGGCGAAGACCAGTCCCGAGTAGCGGACGTAGGGTAGCCCCGAATCCAGGCAGGCCAGGAATCCCGCCATACTGGCCTCGTCCTCGCTGGCGATGCCGCGCTGATGGGCTTTTTCGTGGGCCATGGTGTGAGCAAGCTCAACATGCGGGACCATGGAGTTGAAATGGGCTTCGGCTGTGAAAGGGAGGTAGATTCCCGAAATTCCCAAGTAGCTCATCAGCAGGGAGATCCGGGATGGCTTGGCTGCTCCCCGGCTGGCCGCCCATGCGGGACGGGTCAGGCGTGCGGCCGATTTGCGGAAGCCCTCATCGATGGCCGCGTCGATTTCAGTGAGCTTCAGCGGCGCTTTCCCCTGCTGCCAGTTCGGTCCTCCATGAGCCTGACGGTAGGCTTGGTTGGCGGCTTCCACCAGCTGAAGGCACAGCCGCGAGAGTTCCTCGATCCCCTGCTGCGAGTTTTCTTGTGCGCTCCACTGTTGCCAGCCCATCCGATCTGCCATCGGCGGACGCGAGTAGTTGAGGCCCCAGGTGATATAAAACAGCGCCGCAACAACAGCGGCGACTGTCAACAGCCTGAGCATTCCCTTGCGGAGTGACTGTCTCCAGCTGCAACGCCCTTGGCGGATGCGCCTCAGGCCCAGCAAAGCCGAAACTCCCAGCCAGAGCAGCAAGGCCAGGATCAGGATTTCGGCCAGGCTCCCGGAAGTCTGCCCCGAAAGAAGCGAAAGCCCTGTGCCCCAGGCGTTGCTCCATCCCTCCGAATAGTAGAGCTCCACCCACTGCGGCCGTCTTGAAAGCAGTGCGGCAGCGGCCAAGACGGCAAGGCTGGCAAAAAGCAAGGCCGCCTGCAATCCAAGCCGCCGGCTGCGATCTGGTTGTTTCGACATGGGCTCTTTCAAGAATCAAGAGATCGGACTTGAAGCCTGAGTCGGCTCCATGCTTGCAGCCCAGTCCTTATAAAGTGAACGGAATTGGGATCGGCCATTCCTCTCTGTGCGGCGATCCTCTATCATCGGCCCCTCATGAGCTTTCAAATCCCACCCATCGAACCAGTCGATCCCAATCGAATTGAACACTATCAGAACCGCCTCGACCGGCTCACAAAGCCCCGCAAAAGCCTGGGACGGCTGGAGGAAATCGCCGCCCGCTACGCCGCCATCCGACACCCCCGCATAGAGCTTACCCGAAAAACCATCTTCACCTTTGCCGCCGACCACGGGGTGGCCGCCGAGGGGGTGAGCCTTTACCCTTCCGAAGTGACCGCCCAGATGGTCTACAACTTTCTGCGAGGGGGAGCTGCAATCAATGTGCTGTGCCGGCACTATGGCATTCGCAACGTGGTGGTGGACGTGGGAGTCAACCACGACTTCGATCAGGCTGAAGGGTTGGTCCGGCGCAAGATTGCCCCTGGAACCTGCAGCTTGATCCGTGAGCCCGCCATGACGCGCCAGCAAGCCGAGCAGGCACTTCAGGTTGGGCTCGATTTGGCTGCCGAGCATGCCGGGCAAGGCCACATTTTCGGCAGCGGCGAGATGGGGATCGGCAACACCACCGCCAGCAGCGCCATTTTCTCGGCCTTGACCGGACTGGACGCCAACCTGGTCACGGGAGTCGGTACGGGCATCGGCGAGCAGCAGCGGCGACGCAAAGCGGACCTCGTCCGGCGGGCTGTGGCGACGCGGCAGGCCGACACATCCGACCCGATTGACGTCCTCTGCAAGCTGGGAGGATTCGAGATCGGCGCCATCGCCGGACTGGCTCTGGGCGCCGCCTCCCATCGCATTCCTGTGGTGGTGGACGGGTTCATCTCCACAGCCGGCGCCCTGCTGGCGCTGCGCTTGGCGCCCCATGCGGGCGACTACCTGTTCTTTTCCCATTGCTCCTTCGAACGCGGCCATGCAACCCTGCTCGACCACTTGGGCGTCCGTCCGCTGCTCGACTTGGAACTGCGCCTGGGCGAAGGCACTGGGGCGGCCATTGGAATCGACCTGGTGAGCGCCGCCGTCAAACTGATGACGGAGATGGCGACCTTTGAGGAGGCCAAGGTCACGAAGGCGAGGGAAAGGGGAGCCCGCGACTAGTCTAGGCCGCTAGTGTTTCGATATTCTTCACATTTGAGTCAAGTTTGGAGCGCCCGCATCTTGAGGTTGTCGTAAAAGGGCGGCAAGAGCAGATTCACGCAGAGGCGCAGAGACGCAGAGGACGCAGAGAAGACAAGGATCAGCACCACTGGTTATTGTTGACCGGTGCATCGTGACGAGGATTGGACTTTATCGACAGCCTCATCTTGCGGGCCTCTCCCTAAGCTGCTGACACGTACACCGTGAATTCCAATCCTGCGGCGCGGACCATGTCTTGAAGAGCCAATCGAACGAATTGGGCTTCGCCGTAGCCAAGCGATCGCGCGAAGGCTGCGGCTCGCTGAGGGCTGACGGATTTGCGGCTCTTTTCAATGTCGCACAGATGAGAGCGCGAAATGCCCAGGTGGCTTGCAAACTCGGCCTGAGTGGTCCCCTCGCCCAAGCGGATCGCCGCCATAAGGCCTCCCAATGTCAACGGTCCTCCCGTCAAGTCTTCCAGAAAGCTCATCGCCTCGCTCTTGGGCTTTTCAGTATTCATGCTTGGTCACCTCCTCAACGCTTACAAACTCCACCTCGTCATCTTCGTTTGATTCTATAAATTGCTCGATAGGATCGGCTGAGCCGGATGGATCGCTGCCCGCGACGAAGACCGTGGAGGGGCTTGTCGTGAGAGCCTGGAATCCTGCGGACCCTCTTCATCCCTTCGCTCTCCACTGACGCAACCCATGCCTGCAGCTTGACCGCAACGTGCCTTGGAACTCTTTTGAGCTGCCTTTTGGCTCGACGCGCAAGCAGGACCTTACTGATCACAGCCTTGATTGTACACCTTTCAGGTGAACACTGGGGGCCGATTTCAAGGCGGGCACGCGAATTGCTGCAGCAATCCGCCTCCCAGCGATAGCTGTCGCTGCGAGCCCGCAGCAGCAGCCATCCCCCGGCGGACTGCCCGGCAAGCCGACTCTTGGTCCCCCATCTGCCGGTAGGCCTGGGCCATCTTAAAGTAGGCCTCGGGGGCTTCGGGCTGGGCTTCCAAACCCTGACGGTAAAGCTGGACCGCCCTGGCCGGGTTGCCGTCCAACCGGACGGCGTCAGCCAGCTGGAAGCGCATGCCGCTGTGAAGCGGATTGCGCCTCAGCCCTTCTTCGGCGAAACGGGCGGCATCTGCATAGAGTCCGAAATTGAGGTGCAGGCGCGCCAGGTAAAAGTAAGGCCTCCAATCGGACGGATCGAGCAGCAGCAGGCGCTCAAGGTGCTGCCTGGCGCGCGAAAAATCTCTTTGTTCCACGAAAAGGCGTCCCAAAGCAGCTTCTGTTTCGAAGTCCTCCGGCTCGATACGCAGGGCCTGCTCCCACGCCTGACGGGCCTGTTCAATCTTTTCCTGGTTGTAGTAAAGCTGACCCAGGCTGCGGTAAGCCTGCGGGACGGCGGGCTCCAAGGAGATGGCCTTGAGCAGATGAGCTACGGCCCGCTGCGGTGCCTGTTCGATCAGCAAGACACCCAGGTTGAAGTGGGGTCGGTATTTTCGAGGAGACTTTGCAGCCGCATCCGCCCACAGGTCAACAGTGCTGCTCCAGACCGATCCGCGTTGACGGGTGGCCCACAGGCTGCCGCCAAGCATCGCGACCAGCAATGTTGCCCAGGCGACGCGCAGCGCCGGGCGTCCACGGCTGCTGAGCTGCCCCGACCAGGCCCACAGCCCCGACAGCACCCAGGCCATCCCGCCGCAAAAACCAGCCATGGCCGGATAGGTGCGGTGCTCGAACAAGAAATCCCGGCTGGGGAAGAAGCTGGAGCTGGGCAGCAGCAGGGCGACGAAAAAGCTGGCCGCCAAAACCGCCTCAGGGAATCGATCCCGCAAACGCCACAACAAGGCGCCCACTGCAATCCAACCGGCCAAAGCCATCCACCAGGACGGATCGGCAAGGCTGGCTGCGCTGACGTCATGGTCCAGGTTAAGCCCGACAGGGAAAAAAGCCAGGCGCAGATAAGCCCACATCACCTGGACCTGAGTTGCTGCGTAAGTGGTTGCTTCCGCCAGTCCGCCGCCCAGCGTCGCCTGGCCGCTCATCACGACCCAGCTGCCGAATCCCAGCACCACGGCCGCCGCAGTTGCAAAATAGGCGCCCAGCCAGCCGTCCGGCTTCCAGCGGCGCTCCAGCAATCCCCTCATCATCCAGACAGCGACAGGAAAGGCCACTGCGATCTCCTTGCAGCCCATTGCCAGCATGAACGCCCCGAAAGCTGCCGGGTAGCGCTTGCGGCGTTCCAGCAACAAGGCCAGCAGGACAAAAAGCGTGGCCAAGAGGGTGGAACGCTGATAGATGTAAAAGACCGCCTGGGTCTGGAGCGGATGCCAAGCAAAGAGCAAGGCCCCAAAGAAAGCAATCCAAATCAAGCCGCTTTCCCTTTCTTGCCGATTGGTGAGGAAGACGGCTTTGAGCAAGACGAAAACCAGCACGCAGTTGAGGGCGTGGATCAGGATGTTGAAGGCGTGGAAAGATGCAGGATCA
>JANQFM010000163.1 GCA_028277865.1 Acidobacteriota bacterium | reverse complement strand
ACGAACTCTTGCAGCATGGCCAAGTTGGATGGATCCTGACCCAGCCACACCTGGCAGAAAGCTTGCAGTGGCCCGAGGGAGCCGAGCTGATGACCGTGGGGCCGGACATGCTGCGTCCGCAACAAGCGCCAAAGGACGGCTGGAAAGCGTTGCAGCAGCCCAGCGACTTGGCCTACGTCATCTATACCTCGGGCTCCACCGGCTTTCCCAAAGGCGTCATGATCGACCACCGGGGCGCCGTCAATACCCTGTTGGACATCAATCGGCGCTTCGGAATCGGCAGCGGTGACCGGGTGCTGGCACTGTCGTCCTTGAGTTTCGACCTCTCGGTCTACGACATCTTCGGAACCCTGGCGGCGGGTGGGACTGTCGTGCTTCCACCGGCTGATGCGGGGCGCGATCCCGCCTTGTGGGCCGACTGGGTGGCCCGTCACCGGGTCACGGTCTGGAACACAGTGCCCGCCCTGCTGCAAATGCTGACCGACTACGCCCAAGGCCATTCCGAAGCCGACCTTTCCAATTTGCGCCTGGCCCTGCTGAGCGGCGACTGGATTCCGCTGCCCCTGCCCGACCAGCTACGCGCCCTGGCCCCCCAGGCCCGGGTAATCAGCCTGGGCGGCGCCACCGAAGCCTCCATCTGGTCCATCTGCCATCCCATTGAGGAGGTCGATCCAAACTGGAGCAGCATCCCCTACGGGCGCCCCCTGGACAATCAGCAGTTCCACGTGCTGGACGAGCGTCTGCAGCCCTGCCCCGATTGGGTGGCCGGGCAGCTCCACATCGGCGGCATCGGCGTCGCCCGGGGCTACTGGCGCGACGAAGAAAAGACGGCTGCCTCCTTTATCCGCCATCCCCAAAGCGGAGAGCGCCTCTACCGCACCGGAGACCTGGGCCGCTACCTGCCCAACGGCAACATCGAGTTCTTGGGGCGCCAGGATTTCCAAGTCAAGATCCAGGGCTACCGTGTGGAACTGGGGGAAATCGAAGCTGTGCTGTGCCAGCATCCAAAGGTGGCAGCAGCGGTGGTCACGGCGCTGGGGGAGAAGAGGGGAAACAAGCGGCTGGCGGCATTTGTGGTGGCGAAGGGAGAAGGAGAGGGGGAAAACCGCAGAGGGCGCAGAGTGGGGACGCAGAGATCAGAGAGAAGATCTTCTCAGCGCCCTCTGCGTCTTCTCTCAGCGCCCTCTGCGGTTTCACCCCAAGACCTTCGAACTTACCTCGAAGCGCGCCTCCCCAACTACATGATCCCTTCCACCTTCACCTTCCTCGACGCTCTGCCCCTCAGTTCCAACGGCAAAGTCGACCGATCCGCTCTCCCCTACCCTCACTCGGGACAAGTCGTCCAGGTTGAGGCCGCACCCGCGGAGGGAATCGAGGCGCGGGTGAGGGGAGTGGTGATGGAGGCCTTGCGGCTGGAACGTCTGGACGATTTGAAGGCCAGCTTTTTGCAGCTGGGCGCCACCTCCATCGAAGTGATCCGTCTGGCCACCCTGCTGCAGGCCGAGTTTCAGCATCATCCCGAAATGGGCGAGCTGTTTGCCATGCCGGACGTGGCTTCGTTGGTACGCTACTACGATGAGCAGGCGCCTCGCCAGCAAGAAGCGCCTCAGCTTCAGGCAGCCGAGCCCGATCCCTTGGCGGCCTATTACAAGGTCATCCTCGATCAGGACGAGCGCGACCGATTCAAAAAAGAGCGTCCCAACTTGCGGCGCTTGCAGGAAAACGGTGCAGTGCCTTTGCAAAGCCCCAGCGACGACTCTGGGTGGATGCAGCGCTACACCGAGCGGCGCAGCTATCGGCAATTCGGGCAGCAGCCCGTCCAGACGGCCCAGCTGGGCAGCCTGCTGAGCCGATTGCGCGAGATCGATCTGGACGGCCAGCCCAAATACCAGTACGGGTCGGCGGGCGGAACCTACCCCGTCCAGACCTATCTTTACCTGCATCCCGGCAGGGTGTCGGGAGTCGATGCGGGTGTTTACTACTACCATCCGGTCGAGCATCGCCTGCACCCGCTCTCAACTTCAGCAGTTTTCGAGCGCTCGATTCACGGCTGGGTCAACCAGCCGATTTTCGAGCAGGCTGCCTTCTCGGTTTTCTTCATCGCCGAAATCGCCGCCATCGGGCCGTTTTATGGTCCCGTGGCACACGACTATTGCCTCATCGAGGCCGGCCTGATGAGCCAGCTGCTGGAGGAGGCAGCGGCGGATTGCGGGATTGGGCTGTGCCAGATCGGGACAGGGGGAATCGACTTCGAATCGCTGCGCGAACACTTCCATTTGAATGAAAGTCATCTTTTGGTCCACAGCATGCTAGGCGGCCCTATGGATGAGAGCTTGGGCGAAGCGGCTTTCTCTCCCGCCCCATTGGAACAGGAATGGGAGGAGGGCAAGCTGTGAGCGCATGGCAGTTGCTCAGCGAGTTGGACCGGCGAGGGATCAGCATCTGGGCCGATGGCGGCGACCTGCGCTTTCGGGCGCCCAAGGGCGCGTTGACGCCCCAATTGCGCTCCCGCTTGAAAGACGGCAAGAACGAAATCCTATCTCTGCTGCGTCAGGAAACAGACACCAATGCTCCTCAGCTGCCCTCTTTGCGTCCTGCCCCGGAAAAGCTGCATGAGCCTTTTCCGCTCACCGACCTGCAGCAAGCCTACTGGGTGGGGTTCAGCGATGTTTTTGAACTGGGCAACGTGGCGCCGCATGCCTATATCGAATTCGATCTGGAAGGGATCGACCTGGAAGGGTTGGAGCGGGCCTGGCAAACCCTCATCGAGCGCCACGGCATGCTGCGCGCCGTGCTGCTGCCCGAGGGTCGTCAGCAGATCCTGGAGGTGGTTCCGCCTTACCAGATTCGCCAGCAAGACCTGCGCCAAGCAGATGCCGAAACGGCTCAACGGCAGATGCTCGAAGCGCGTCAGCAAATGTGCCGCAAGGGTCCGGCGCTTTACCAGTGGCCCCTTTTCGAATTGCGTGCCTTTCGCCTCGGCGATGAGCGCTTTCGCTTGCTGTGGAGCCTGAGCCTGCTCATCTGCGACGACTGGAGCTTTCACGTCCTGTGCCAGGAGTGGTTTCGGGCCTACCGGCAGCCGGATGCCGACATGCCGACCTTGCAGATCAGCTTCCGGGACTGCGTGCAGGCTCTGAAGGACTTCGAGCAGTCTCCAGCCTATCGGCGATCCTTGGAGTACTGGCGGCAACGGGCGGTGGACCTGCCTGCGGCGCCCCAACTTCCCCTGGCCTGTGAACCCGGCCAGATCGGCGTCCCGGAATTCGAGCGCCGCAGCCGTTCGATCGAATGGCGGACCTGGCGCAAATTCAAGCAGCATGCCCGGCAAGCCGGGGTGACTCCCAGCGCAGCCTTGCTGGCCGCTTATTCCGAAGTGCTGGCCACTTGGAGCAAGCAGCGCCGCTTTACTTTGAACCTGCTTTTTTTCAACCGTCCGCCCCTGCATCCCCAAGTCGAACAGCTGGTGGGCAACTTCAGCTCGACCCTGCTGCTGGAAGCCGACTGCAGCGGACGCCTCCCCTTCGCCGAGCGTGCCCGGCGGCTGCAAAGGGAACTGTGGAGCAATCTGGAGCACAGCCGGGTCAGCGGCGTCCGAGTCCTGCGCGAAATGGGAAAGGCTCGCGAAGGGGACAGCCGCGCCGCCGTCCCGGTGGTCTTCGCCAGCAACCTCAACACCGGGCTCAACCAGTCGGACGGCGATCAAACACCCTCCGAATCAGCGGCGGTCCGATCCGTTTACAGCCACCTGCAGACCTCCCACGTCTGGCTGGACCACCAGGCATTCGAGATCAACGGCGCGTTGCAGTTCAATTGGGATGCCGTCCGGGGCTTGTTCCCCGAAGGATTCGCGGAGCAAACCTACAATGCCTACTGCCGTCTGCTGGACCGTCTGATCGAGCAAGACGAAGCCTGGCAGCAGCCGGTGGGCTGCCTGACACCCAAGCAAGATCTGAAGCTCTGGGACCAGGTCAATGCCACTCAGAACACCTTTCCCGAGGCGCTGTTGCATGAGCTTTTCGAACGCCAGGTGAAACAGCGGCCAGACCGCACGGCAATCCTCGATTCGAGATGCACTTTGACCTACCGTCAAGTGGCAATGCGGACCAGGCAACTAGGAAAGGAGTTGCGCCGGCGCGGTGCCCGTCCCAACGACCTCGTGGCGGTGGTGCTTAGCAAGGGCTGGGAGCAGGCAGTGGCCGTACTGGCGGTGCTGAATGCAGGTGCAGCCTATTTGCCCGTGTCCCCCTCCTTGCCTGCTGAACGGTTCCGCTACTTGCTGGAGAACTCCGGCGTCGAACTGGCCTTGACCCGTTCCGAACAGGGTCCGGGCCCCTGGCCATCCGGCGTGTCCTGCTTGACTGTGGACAGGCCGGCACCTTCTGAGCCGATATCTCCCTTGCAGCCCGTTCAGAAAAAGGAGGATTTGGCGTACGTTATCTATACTTCCGGAACCACCGGTCTCCCTAAAGGGGTCATGATCGACCATCGGGGAGCAGTCAACACCGTCTTGGACGTCAACAGCCGCTTTTCAATGGGGCCGTCAGATCGAGTGCTGGCGCTGTCGGCCTTGAATTTCGACCTTTCGGTCTATGACATCTTTGGTGTGCTGGCTGCCGGAGGGGCTGTCGTCTTTCCCGATCGACAGCAATTGCTGGAGCCTTCCCACTGGGCCGATTTGCTGACTGATCACGGGATCACCCTGTGGAACACCGTCCCCGCCCTGATGCAAATGCTGGTGGAGTATCTGGAGGGCGAGTCGGAAACGCTCCGGGACAACCTTCGCCTGGTCATGCTCAGCGGCGACTGGATTCCGGTCGGCCTGCCCGACCGCATCCAGCAATTGGGTTCTGAAGTGAAGGTCGTCAGCCTGGGAGGCGCCACCGAAGCTTCCATCTGGTCGATACTCTACCCCATTGGCGAGGTCGACCACGATTGGCCCAGCATCCCTTACGGCAAGCCGATGGGCAATCAGACCTTTCATGTGCTGGACGACGATCTGCAGCCTCGTCCCGCCTGGGTGACCGGCGAGCTTTATATCGGCGGGACGGGAGTGGCGCTGGGCTACTTGGGCGATGAGGAAAAGACGCGCCGCAGCTTCATCGTCCACCCCCGCACGGGTCGCCGTATTTATCGGACAGGCGACTTGGGACGCTATTTGCCCGACGGCAACATCCAGTTTTTGGGTCGGGAAGATACCCAGGTCAAGGTGCAGGGACACCGCATCGAACTGGGAGAGATAGAGGCGGCGTTGAATCAGCATCCGGCAGTCAGCCAGGCGGTGGCGGCAGCGCTGGGGGAGGGAGCCGGGCGCCGGTTGGTGGCTTATGTGGTCGGGAGGAGAGGGGGAGAAGAGGGGAAAAACCGCAGAGAGCGCGGAAAGGGGACGCAGAGAGCCGCAGAGAAGCCTTCTCAGCGCCCTCTGCGTCTTCCCTCTGCGCCCTCAGCGGTTTCTCCCCCTCTCCCTCTCTTCCTCACCCAACACCTGCCCGACTACATGATCCCCGCCACCTTTGTCGCCCTCGACAGCCTGCCCCTCACCCCCAACGGCAAAGTGGACCGATCGGCCTTGCCTGGACCCGAAGAAGCGGCGGCAGGAATTGAAGAGGCGTCCATCGCGCCCCGCACCGCTGTAGAACGCCGTTTGGCCGAGATTTGGGAGGAGCTGCTGGAAGTTGACAGCATCGGCGTCCGGGACGATTTCTTCGACCGGGGAGGCAACTCGCTGCTGGTCGTGCAGCTCATGGCCCGCATCCGACCGCTTTACGGCAGGAGCCTGCCTCTTTCCACTTTGCTCGAAGCCCCCACCATCGAGCACTTGGCCCAGGTCTTGGAATCCAAGCAGGCGGACTCTCCGCTTTCGGCCTTGGTAAAGCTTGCCGACGGCGGCGCTGCGAGTCCCCTGTTTTGCGTCCACCCCTCGGGCGGAAACGTCCTTTGCTACCGTCGCTTGGCCCGCCTGCTGAGCCCGAAAATTCCCTTTTACGGCCTGCAGACGCCTGCGCTGGACGGGCGCAGCCCGCTCATTGCGACGATGGAAGAGATGGCCTCCAGCTACCTGGTGGCCGTGCGTTCCGTCCAGCCCCAAGGGCCCTACCGCCTGGCGGGCTGGTCGATGGGAGGCGTGGCCGCCTTCGAGATGGCCTGCCAGCTTCAAGAGCAGGGGCAAAGGGTCGAGTTCTTGGGCGTACTGGATGCCCTGGCGCCGCGCCCGGATCCAGTGGACGATTCACCCGGCGATCGCGAATTGCTGGCCTGGTTCGAACGCGACCTGTCCGAATTGGCGGGCAAGTCTCCATTGCCGGATGAATCGCAGCAAAAGCAACTGTTCGAAATCTTCAAAACCAACTTCCGCGCCATGCTGAGCTACCGATTGCGCTGCCGCTTCCCTGCCCGCCTGACCCTCATCAAGGCGCGGCAAGGCATTGGTCGAGAAGGCTCCGATCCGGCACTGGGCTGGGGCGAGGCAGCCGATGAAGTGACCGTTCACGAAATCGAAGGCGACCACTACGCCGCAGTCCGCCCACCGGGTGTACAAGAAACGGCAAACGTGCTGCTTAAGGAGCTTCGCGCCAAGACACCAAGACGCCAAGAACCTTCACCATTCTGACTTTGCGTCCTTTGCGTCTTGGCGCAAAACCCCAAACGAGGAGATTGTGAAAACCTTTTTTTGGATCTGGCTGGGCCAGTCGGTTTCGCTGATCGGCACCGGTTTGACCGGCTTCGCCATCGGAGTCTGGGTCTTCCAGGAGACCGGCTCGGTGATCGGTTTTGCCCTGGTGGTGATGATGACCATGCTGCCGGGCGCACTGCTGTCGCCATTGCTGGGAGTCCTGATCGACCGCTGGGGACGCCGTAAAGCCATGATGCTGGGAGACCTGGGAGCCGGCCTGCGCACCGTCTTCCTGATCCTGCTGCTGTCGATGGACAACCTGCAGGTGTGGCACATCTACCTGGCCGCCAGCGTGCGATCCATCTGCGAAGCCATCCAGTTTCCAGCCTACGCCGCCGCCATTCCTTTGCTCATCCCCCGCAAGCAGCTGGGAAGGGCCAACGGCATGGTCCAGTTCGGCGGATCGGGCGCACAGATCATCGCTCCCGCTGCGGCGGGCCTGCTGATGCCGGTCATCGGACTGCAGGGCGTTTTGATCATCGACGTGGTGACCTTCGTGTTTTCCATCGCGATTTTGGCCTTTCTGCGCATTCCCCGCCCCCAAGCCGGCGGGATGGCCAGCCGCGCCAGCCTTTGGCAGCAGGCCGCTTATGGATGGCAGTACATCCAGGCTCGCCCCGGACTGCTTTCACTAATGGGTTTTGTGGCCCTGCTCAACTTCCTGGTCGGCAGCAGCTTCGTCCTGATGACGCCCCTGGTGCTTTCCTTCGGCAACGAGACAGACCTGGGATTCGTACTTTCGGCAGGCAGCGTCGGATCCCTGGTGGGCAGCCTGGCCATGAGCCTGTGGGGAGGGACCGAAAAGCGCATCTATGGCGTTTTGGGATTCTGTCCCTTGCTGGGAATCGGCCTCATGGTGGCCGGATGGCAGCCCGCTGCCTGGCTGGTGGCCTCGGGAGTGGCCATTCTGTTTTTCAGCTTCCCCATCATCAGCGCCTCCAGCCAGGCCATCTGGCAAAGCAAGGTGGAGGCGGGAGTGCAGGGGCGCGTCTTTGCCACCAGGCGAATGGTCCAGCAGATCACCAGCCCGGTGGCCTTCCTGCTTTCCGGATGGACCGCCGACCGCTTCTTCATCCCCTTACTGGACTCCGACGGATGGCTCACCCCCTGGCTCGGCCCGCTATTCGGCACCGGTTCAGGCCGCGGAATCGGCCTTCAATTCGCCGTCATGGGAAGTCTCTTGCTGCTGACTACTGCCGGCGGCTTCCTCTACCCCCGCTTACGCAACATCGACGAAGACCTGCCCGATCTGCCGGTCACCGCCGAGGAGGCTTGAGAGAGTAGGCCCAAATCAAAGCTGCTCGGTAGACCCGGAGCGCCCGCGCGACCTCTAGCCCGGATCTGCTCGGCTGCCAGGATCGGAGCCCTTTTCAAAGAGCAGAGGCCCGCAAGATGAGGCTGTCGATAAAGTCCATTCCTAGGCCCGATGCACCGGTCGGCAAGAACCAGTGGCGCTGATCTTTGTCTTCTCTGCGTCCTCTGCGTCCTCTGCGCCTCTGCGTGAATCTGCTCTTGCCGCCCTTTTACGACAACCTCAAGATGCGGGCGCTCCAAACTGGGTGCGGCCACCTCCGGGGCGGTCCGGCGGTGGCAGGCTTCCCACTTTTGGAGGTCTTGACACGGTTTTCATAAAATGGCGAAGAGGGGAAGAAATGGTTGGGAAAATCCTCCCTTTTTCCCCTGGGTCGGGATTTGAGGACGTCCCGGCCCACTTCTCTCAACACGAAAAACCCTGGCTGTGTTGCCCCCGCCCATGAGAAATCCGGGCCAATAGCTAGAACGCCGCCGTCGGATCACATTCAATGCGCAAGTACCGCCCTGCAAAAGCCAGGAATCTCATCTTGGCTTGAAGCTGCAGCAAGCGGTTATTCGTGCCGATGACCCGCCAAGAGTTAAAGACCGGTTTGAGGTTGCCGAGGACCGCCATGTCCTGCACGGTCTTCGACTTCAAGAAGATCGTTCCGACCGTCTTCGTTTCGGGAA
>JANQFM010000159.1 GCA_028277865.1 Acidobacteriota bacterium | reverse complement strand
AGGAAACAGGAAACAGGAAACAGGAAAACAGGCGGAAGAATGAAATACCGATGGATCGACAGCCCGGTTGGACCGTTGCTGCTGGCCGCTGACGGCGGCGGGCTGCGCTATGTGGCTTTTGCGGAGGGAAAGCATCCAGTGGCACCCGGTCCCGGCTGGGAAGAGGATGCGGCCTTCGTGGAGGAGCCGGCCCGTCAGCTGCAGGCCTATTTCGAAGGTCAGCTAAAAGAGTTCGACTTGAAGCTGAACCCGGTCGGAACACCTTTTCAAGAGCAAGTCTGGAAGGCTCTGGCCGAGATTCCCTACGGGCATACCGTCAGCTACCTGGAATTGGCGCGCAGCATCGGACGGCCGGCTGCCTGCCGAGCCGTCGGCGCTGCCAACGGGCTCAATCCGCTCTCCATCGTCCTGCCCTGCCATCGGGTCATCGGAAGCGACGGCAGCCTGACAGGCTACGGGGGAGGGCTGCACATCAAGGAGGCCTTGCTGCGTTTGGAAGGGTGCAGGTTGTTTTAGGTTCTGAACGGACTGGGGAGTTTCGCGCAAAGACGCTAAGTACGCAAAGGGCAGACATTCAACGTTTGGAATTAGGTGCCGACAACATGCGCGGAGGTGTGGGCGGTGCCGGAGATCTGCTGGAAGTCGCCTCCGGTGGGGTGCTGGAAAACCCGTAGGCCGAACTCCGGCAGGATGGCCAGTACGTGGTCGAATATGTCCGCCTGCAAGGCTTCATAGTAGGCCCACCTCTGGTCGCTGCTGAAGACGTAGATTTCGAGGGGCAATCCGTCGGGAGTGGGGGCCAGGTAACGGACCAGGAAGGTCATCTCCTTGTGGATCTTGGGGTGCCGCTTGAGGTACTCGCTCAGGTAGGTGCGGAAGGTGCCCAGGTTGGTCATGCGGCGGGCGTTGGCAGCCACGGCAGTGTCAATGCCGTACTCGGCGTGATAGCGGTCCAACTCCTCCTTCTTGGTTCGAATGTAGTCCTTGAGGCAGTCGATGCGGCTGAATCTTTCCAGCATTTCGTCGTCGCAGAAGCGGACTGAGTTCATGTCGATGCATAAGGAGCGCTTGATGCGCCGGCCGCCCGATTCGGTCATCCCACGCCAGTTGGTGAAGGAGTCGTTGATCAAGGCGTAGGTCGGGATGGTGGAGATGGTCTTGTCCCAGTTCTGCACCTTGACGGTATGAATGGAGATGTCCAATACGTCGCCGTCAGCGCCGTACTTGGGCATGGAGATCCAGTCTCCCTTGGCCACCATGTCATGGGAGACTAGCTGGACGCTGGCCACGAATCCCAAGATGGTGTCTTTGAAGACCAGCAGCAGGATGGCCGTCAAGCCGCCCAGCAGGCTGAGCAGACCCCAGGGGGAGCGGTCCAGCAAGGTCGAAACGACGAAAATGCCGCACAGGATTGCCATTCCGATCTTGGTGAGCTGGACGTAGCCCTTGATGGGGCGCCGGCGCGACACCGGGGTGCGCTCATAGGCTTCCAAGAGCGCGTTGAGCAGCGATCCGGCGGTCAAGAAACCCACCAGGATCATGTAGATCAAGGCCAGCTTCTGAATCACCACGACCAAGCTGTCTTGCTGCACGAAGATCCACTGGACTCCCCAGTAGATCACCAGGGCGGGCGCCAGGTGGGCCAGCCACGCGAAAACATTCTTTTCGACCAGGATGTCGTCCCACTTGTTTTCGCTGCGGCGGATGATGCTGTGGACGCTGCTCAGGATCAGGCGCCGGGCGATCCAGGCGATGACGAAGCTGACCAGCAGGATGAGGGCCAAAGCGGTCAGGACCGACAACCCCTCGGCCCATTTCCCGCCGATGCCCTGTTCCTGCATCCAGACTTGAATTTGTTCCAGCATGGTTTGTCTTGGGGGGCGCTTGTGCTCGTTTTCGAGAGTCGTCGAGATTTGCCACCGAGGCACAGAGAGCACAGAGAAGAATCAGAAAATGCCCTCTGATCTCTGTGCCGCAGTGTCTTTGTGGCTTCCCATTTCTGGTCTGAGGCTACGCCTCGTTAGCCGTAGGCTACGCTACTATATTGGCTCAACTTTTCAAAACAGTGGGTGGAGCGGATGTAGCGCACGGTGCCGGAGCGCCCACGCATCACCAGCGAGTGGGTGGTGGCGCCTTTTCCCGAGTACTCGACACCGCGCAGGAAGGTTCCGCCTGACAAGCCGGTGGCCGCGAAGAAGGTGTTGTTGCTGCTCACCAGGGTTTCGATGGAGAGGATTTGCTTGAGGTCGATCCCGGCCTCGATCACGTTGCTGCGCTCCAGATCGGATTGGGGATCGATGCGGGCCAGCATCTGGCCTCCGATGGAGCGGATGGCGCAGGCGGCCAAGACGCCTTCGGGAGTCCCTCCGGTACCCATCATGATGTCGACTTCCGAGTGCGGGTCCACAGCCATAAGTGCGCCGGCCACGTCGCCGTCGGTGTGCAGCTGGATGCGGGCGCCGGCCTGGCGGATCCGGGCGATCAATTCCTGGTGGCGCGGTTTGTCGAGTACGAAGACCACCAAGTCTTCGACATCCTTTTCCAAGGCCCGGGCTGTTCGCTTGAGGTTTTCGGCCACCGGGGCGTCCAAGTCGATCACATCGGCTGCAGCAGCAGGGACGGCCAGCTTTTGCATGTAGTAGCTGGGTCCCGGATCGACCATGCTGCCCGTCGGCGCCAGTCCCACTACGGCGATGGCGTTGGGGCGTCCCAGGGCCAGCAGGTTGGTGCCTTCCACCGGGTCGACAGCCACATCGACGGCGGGGCCTTGGCCGCTGCCCACTCGTTCGCCGTTGTAAAGCATGGGCGCCTTGTCTTTTTCACCCTCGCCGATGATGACGGTTCCGTCGATGTCGATGGTGCGGAAAAACAGGCGCATGGCCTCGACGGCGGCTTGGTCGCCCGACTTGCGCTGGCCCTTGCCCAGCCAGCGTCCGGCCGCCATGGCAGCGGCTTCGGTGACGCGGACCAGTTCCAGGGCCAGGTTGCGGTCGGGGGCTTCTTGTCTCTGATTGCTCAAATTGGACCTCCTCGCCGGGTAGTCTAATCCAGTTTCGCGCCAAGACGCCAAGTAGGCAAAGCCCGAGATGAGAATTCCGGCAGCTTTGGCGCATTTTGCGTTTCGGCGCGAAGCTTCATGCCGCCCATTCCCAGGCTTGGATGATGCAGACGGCTGCGGTGGCGCCGAAGAGGGTGCTGTAGATGTTGAGGGCCTCGTCGCTCCACTTGAATTGGTGGCGGAACAGGGAGGCGTTGACCGATTCGAAAAACCCTCCTGCCACCGCGCCTGCCCAGACCGGGAGGATCCAGATGGCCGGGAAAGACCCCGTGACGAACGGGACCGAGCCGATGATCAGGGCTGCCGCCATGCCCGCCAGGGTGCCTTCCAGCGAGATCGCGCCCTGGGTTCCCACCGGGACGGCCCTCAGGCTGACCGGGTTGATCGGGTGACGGCCCAGCCATTGGCCGATTTCGGTAGAGACCGTATCCAGCGCTGTCGTGGAAACAGCGGCCACGAAGGGGAGCAGCAGAACGTAGTCCGACCCCAGGGCGAGCAAGGCGATGACTGCCGGGACCAGACCGTTGGCGACCACATTGACCAAGCCTCGCTGCCCCTTTTCCCCTTGGGAGATCTTAAGTTTCTTCTTGTGCGCGAAGCCCATTCGGGTGGACAGGCTTGCAAGCACGACGAACATCAAAAGGGCCGCGAAGGCCTCCCATCCCAGCGCAACGGCCACCAAAACCCCCAACAGCGCGGCCAGGGCGCTGCCGCGCCAGGAGATCCAGCCCAGCAGCCCGGCCGCAACGGCAGCAGCCAGATTGACGATCACGGCAGTGAAAAGCGAAACATGCGGCTCTGCAGACCCTGGCACATCCTCGGCCATGTAAGCAGGCTGCAAAGCGGCCAGGCTCAAAGCGCCGATCCAGAGGATGGCCAGGTTGTCGTCGATGACCGGAGGCAGCGATTCCCCGATGGCGCAGAGCAAGGCTGTCAGAAAAGCGCAAAGCAGCAGGAAGGCGGGGGAATAAGCGCCCCAGCCGGACAGGTTCCACCACATCAGGATCCAGGCTGCGGCCCCGCCCAGGATCCAGAAGATGACAAATCCCTCCAAAGTCTTTTGAGGGTTGTAAAAGAGCTGCCTTTTGCCCCAGCGGCGCCCGAGGAAGTTGGAGGCCGAATCCCCTACTGCCAGGATGGCCCAGACTCCGACCGCAATGTGCAGCCGGTCGTGGAAGATGATCAGCAGGGCCACAACCCCAACGGCATAGTAGAGCTTGCCGGGCGAGAAACGCTGCCGGGTTTCCTCCTGACGGGTGGTGACGCGAATCAAGAGGGGAGAGAAGACCAGGGCATGAAGAATCGACAGTCCCCCCAGAGCAAGAATCACCCAATAAGGGATATAGGGCAGAAGAAAGGCGAAGCCGATGGGCAGCAGGTGCTCCAACTGGCGGAGGTCTTCAGGACGTGAGGAGGAGGCTTGAGTCACAGCGTGACCTTATACGATATGGAAGAGTTTCGCGCAAAAACGCAAAGACGCAAAGGCAAAGGCCGCACAGGTCAGATCAGAGGTCGTACAGGTGCAGGTCGATGTCCTTGACGGACTTGGTGATGTAGAGGATTTGGCCGGTGTGGTGGGAAAAGTGCTCCACGACGTGGAAGATGGCCTGCAGTCCGCTGACCTGGTAGACCTGGATGGGACGCTTTTCCAGCAAGGAGGCGGTATCCAGGCCTTCCATGACCTGGATGGCCTCTTCGACAGTCCTTTCCAGCCTTTGCATCAATCGGCCTGCCGGGATGGCTTCCCGCTGGGCGAATTCCTCATCGCGGCGACGGTTGTCGGGTTTGCCTGCAAGCCCGGCGATGATCCACTGGCGCACGTTTCCCTCCAGGTGCAGGAGCAGGTTTCCGACGCTGTTGCTGTTCTGGTTGGGACGCCACCAGAGCTGCTGCGCTGATAGTTCGGTAATGCAGCGGCGCAGCTTGGGCAAGAACTCCTCGATAAGGTGGCGTTTGGCTTGGGCGATAAAGGCTTGGGCGATGTCGTCGTTCATAGGGTGCCTCGGAGGGTTTCACGCAGAGGCGCAGAGGCGCAAGAGGCAGAGGAGAAGAGGGGGAAAGAGCCATCTCTTCCCTCTCCACTGCGTCTCTGCGCCTTTGCGTGACATCAACGAATATCCAGCCTTGGCCTTTGCTCGGCGTCGGCGGTTTCGCGGACGCATAGGTAGACCAGCCGGGCGATGTTTTCCATTTTTCGGTAGTTCAATTTGTCCGAGGTGTCGCCGGCGCGGTGGTAGTCGGGGTGGAAGCCGGTGGTGAAGAGCAGCGACGGGATGCCTTGCTGCAGAAAAGGCCAATGATCGCTGCGGCGCAGCAGGTTGATGGGATGGTCGTCATAGCGGAATCGGACCTGCAACAGGGCCCGCCGGTTGCTGCGCCGCACCAGGCGCCGAAGGTCGTCGCTGCGGCTGTATCCCAGTACGTTCAATGCGTTTTCGTTCTCGGAGCTTTGCTGGCGTTGGAGGCCGCGGAACCGGAAGTCGTTGCTCTCAGGGATTTCTTCATTGCGCCCGATCATGTCCATCTGAAACATGGCTGCCGTATCAGCCAAGGGAAAGAGGGGATGGGCCACGTAGTAGCGGGATCCCAAAAGGCCTTTTTCCTCGGCGTCCCAGGCGGCGAAAAGGACGCTGCGACGGGGGGAATGGGAGGCCGAGGTCATGGCTTCGGCGATTTCGACCAGTCCGGCCGTGCCGCTGGCGTTGTCGTCGGCGCCTTGAAAGATCTTGCCCTCGCGGGTGCCGATGTGATCGAAATGGGCGCCCAGAACAACCACTTCGTCCGATACGCCGGAATCCGATCCAGGCAGCAGGGCCACAACGTTGCGTGCCTTGAGCAGCTCGGATCGGACGTCCACGCTCAAGCGGATGTGCAGGGTGGGCAAATCGCGTCGGACTGCTGCCGGCGCCCCTTCCGATGGCGTATGTGCAGCCTGCAGGTCCAGCCCCACCGATTCCAGCAAATCCTGCAGCAACTTCTCGGAGGCGTGCAGGGCCGGGATGCGGATCTGATCCTTTTCGAACTGGAGCAGGTAGCGTTGGATGGAGGGGTCGGGGGGCCAGGACAGGCGTCCCTTGAGCTGGAATTGACGGCTGGCGGCATGGATCAGGACGACTGCAGTCGCGCCTCGCTGCTGGGCGTTGAGCAGTTTGTGGAATTCTTCGTCGTAGCCGTCGTCCTGAAAAGGGCCTTGCACCGACTCCAAAGAAGGGCTGCCTTCCCAGGCCAAAACGACCTTGCCGCGCACGTCCAACTCCCGGTAGTCGTCCCAGCCGTGCTCGGGTGCCGTGATGCCGTAGCCTGCAAAAACGGCTGAACCGTCGGCTTGAGCGGAAGACGAATAGCGGGAAGGGTAAAAGTCCTGCTGCAATCGAGCGTCCAGG
>JANQFM010000132.1 GCA_028277865.1 Acidobacteriota bacterium | reverse complement strand
CAGCGATCGGGGTCGATCAGCACGGCGCCCGTCTGTTCGTCCCGCCTGATGGCCAATGCGGGGCAGTGCTTCATGCAAGGCGCCTCGGCGCAGTGGTTGCAGGCCAACGAAAGGTGGTAGCGGGGCAGCCAAGGGATCCGGTCGGGGTTGAGGGTGATGACCTGACGCCAGCTATTGCCCCAGCCCAGTTCGTTTTCGGTCGAGCAGGCCAGCTGGCAGGCGTTACAGCCCGTACAGGCATTGAGGTCGAAGAGAAAGCCTGATTGTGCGGTCGTCATAGCCTCTATCGAGAAGTTTCACGCAAAGCCGCCAAGAACGCAAAGTGAAGAAGGGACCTCTATTTCGTGTAATCCGTAAATCTCTTCTTTTCTGATCCTTGCGCCTTTGCGGCTTTGGGTGGGATCCGCTCTGCCCTCTCGACCTCGACCAGATTGTCGTGGAAAGCTGCGCCGTGGCCCATGTCGGTTTCCCGGCCGGCCGAGAGGAAGTTGACGGTTCCGCCTTCGGAGATCCACCAGCCGTTGGTCATTGAAACGCATCCCGGCAGAATCGAGGGCTCGAAGCGGACCTTGACTTCGAGCCAACCCCGATCATTGAAGACCCGGACCAGGCTTCCGGGTCGGATCTGTCGCGGTGCGGCGTCCAAGGGGCTCATCGACAGCTCGGGAGCGGGGCTGTGGCGGCGGATCATGCGCAGGTTGTTGAACTGAGAGTGGATGCGGTTTTTGGTGTTGGGTGTCATGAAGTAGAGCGGGAAGCTGCTCGAAGCCGCCGATTTGCGGCGGGTCGATTCCTGGGCTTCGCTCCAGTCCGGCAGCGGATCGACTCCCCAACGTTGTGCGGCCTCTTCCGAGAGGATCTCGATTTTTCCTGAAGGGGTCGAAAAAACCAGGTCCTCAAAAGCCACTTCCTGATGACCCGGAGCGAGAACCGGTCCCTGCCTGAGCCGCGCCAGTGAAAGCGTTTCAAAGGGGGCCAGCCTGGATTCCAGCCACCTTTCGACATCAGCATCGCCCGGCCCTGGAATTGCTTCGGCCACCTGATCAGCCGGCAAGTCCAGGCGCTGCGCCAGCAGGCGGTAAACCTCCGATTCGGGCTTGACCTGGCCGGGAGGGTCGATGACTTTTTGCTTGAGCTGAATGTAGGGATGCCAGTAGGCGCCGATCACGTCCGATTGCTCGAACATGGTCTTGGAGGGCAGGATCAGGTCGGCTTGGCGGGCCGTATCGGTAAGGAACTGATCAACCACCACCCGGAAATCCAGTTGTCGAATGGCTTGCAGAACCTTGTTGGTCTCGGGGTTTTGGGTCACGGGATTGCCGCGTTCCACCCACATCATCTTCAGGGGAGGATCATCGGTCTTCAGCATGTCTCGGCCCAGACGGGCTGTGGAAATCGAGACTCGGGCCACGCCGTCGGGCTTTTCAGGCGGGTAAAGGGCCAGGGGATCCTTGACCTCGTCGAAGATGGCGCTTTGCAGGTTGGCGAACTGCCATCCGGCGCCCACCCGTCCGATGTTGCCGGTCAGGGCCAGCAAGGCAATGATGGCCCGCATGGCTTGCCCGCTGTTGGTGTAGCGCTGCATGCCGTACCCGGCACTGATGGTGGCAGGGCGGACGGTTCCCATCTCCGCCGCGAGCCTCTCGATGGCAGACGCGGGAACGCCGCTGATCCCCTCGGCCCACTCGGGAGTGCAGTCCCGGACCCGTCGGCGGTATTCTTCATGGCCCCTCAGGTGGCGGCGAACGAATCCATCGTCCACCAGTCCGTCTCGGAAGAGGACATGGGCTGCCGCTAAGGCAATTGCCCCGTCGCTTCCCGGGCGGGGCTGGATGAGCAACTCGGCGCGCTCGGCGGTTTCGGTACGGCGGGGGTCGACTACGATCAGGCGGGCGCCGTTTTGCAGGGCCTGCTCGGCGAAAGGCATCTGGTGGATATTGGTTTCAGCAGGGTTCTTGCCCCAGAAAATAATCAGCTTGGAGTGGGCCAGATCCCAGGGGGCGCTGTGCTTGTTTTCTCCCAGGGTCAATCGGGTGGCCTCAAGCCCGGCGGGCCAGCAGAGATCCCCGTAGGTGGTGGTGTACCCTCCGTAGAGCCGAAAAAAAGCAGGTCCGACGGCGTTGAGCAGGCCTTTGGTGCCGCTGCCCTGAAAGAAAAGCACGCTTTGGGGCCCGAATTCCTTGCGGAAGCGGCACAGCTTGTGGGCGATCTCGTCCAGAGCTTCATCCTAGCCGATGCGGTGGAAACTCCCATTTGGTATGCGCCTCAGAGGATATAGAATGCGGTCAGGGGAATGAGTCCGCTCCACGTAGGCGAGCCCTTTCAGGCAGGCGCCTTCGGGGGTGGCCCGGTTGCCCTCATGCGGCAGGATGCGTCGCAGGCGCCCGTTCTCGACCTCCACGCGGATCGAGCAGGTGCTGTAACAGTTGCGGGGGCAGGCGGTGGTCAACTGAGCCATGCAATGGACGAGAGTTTAGCAGCAACCCCCTCCCCCGTCACGCCGCACTCCTTCCCTCTCTCCCTCTCTCACCGCGACTCTGCGCCTGTGCGTGAACTCCCACGGCCGGTCTCCGGTCACCTTCTTCCTGATTCCTGACTTCTTCCCACCTCCACTCACCGTCCCAACGCCTTCACTGGCCGAATTTGAATTCCTTCGACTGCCGGAGCAGCCATAAACTGACCGTGGCAAGTTATTGGAGGTGCGTTATGGCTGAGGCCATCCGGAAGGATGAAAGAAAAGACTCCCAATTGGTCGGCGGTTTCCTGCTGATCCTGGTCGGTATTCTCTTTACATTGAGCAACCTTGACATCATCTACATCGGGTCGATCTTTGATTTTTGGCCCCTCCTTTTGATCTGGATCGGCTACAAAAACCTGCGTTTCCCCGATGAGGCGGACGATCAGAAGACCGGCATTTGGCTGCTCACCATCGGTTCGATCCTGCTTTTACTCAATCTGGAACTCTTCAACCTGGGATGGGAGGAAGCCTGGCCGTTGCTTCTGGTTGGTGCGGGGGCGGTCTTGATCTGGCAGACCCTCGCAATGCAGCCCAATTCCGAGCAGTGTCAGGAAGACGGAAATGGATGCTGAAAAAAGACTCCGCTTGACTCCGCAACTGGTGCTGGGCCTGTTGGTTATCGTTGTGGGAGTGATTTTTTCGCTGGAGAATCTCGGCTACATCTACGCCGATGAATTCCTGCGCTTCTGGCCGCTGGGGCTGATCGTACTGGGCGCCGTCAAGTTCGCTCAGGCCGAAGGCACTCCCGGACGCATAGCCGGCTTCTTTTTCCTTTTTGTCGGCGTCGTCCTGTTGCTGGACAGCTTGACTGGGATCGAGTTCGACCCTTTCAGGTACTGGCCCTTGATTCTGGTCTTCATCGGAGGCCTTCTGGTGTGGCAGGCCTTGACGCGGTCGTCCGGCGATGAACGGGAAGGCAGGGAGCAGGACGCCAGTTCCTATGTGCGTTCGCTCGTCATCCTGGGAGGGATAGAGCGTTCCAACTCCTCCCCTGATTTCCGGGGCGGCGAAGTGACGGCCGTGATGGGCGGTTGCGAGATCGACTTGAGAAAGGCCTGCATCATCGCGGATCAGGCAGTTGTGAGCGTCTTTACCTTGTGGGGCGGGATCGGCATCCGTGTTCCCGAAGAGTGGACAGTCGTCCAAGAGGGATTCCCCATCCTGGGCGGCATCGTCGACAAGACCCGTCCCTCCCGCGATGCGGATGTTCATCCTCAACGCCTGGTCATCCGGGGAATGGCGATCATGGGCGGGGTCGAAATCAAGAACTAGCGAGGGGTAGCCTCAGACCGGGGGGAAGGAGTCAGGAGTCAGGAGTCAGGAAGAATGCTGAAGAGAGTTCGCGGTTCGCAGTTCGCAGTGCAGAGATCTCGGAGACCGGAGACCGGCAGATTGTACACTCTGGGGACGTTGAACCTTAGCCACGCAGAGGCGCAAGAGGGGACGAAAAGCAGGCCTTTGGACTCCGGATCCTGCTTCCAGATTCCTGCCTCCTCTGCTTGACCTTGGACTTTGGACCTTGGACTTATTCTCTGACTGACAACTGACAACTGACAACGAAGCTCCGCCGATACATTTGCAATGCAGTCATCCAAAACCCAGACCAGAATCGGGTGGGGGCTATTTCTGGCCGGCTGAACGCCTCTGACAGGGCTGACCGTG
>JANQFM010000130.1 GCA_028277865.1 Acidobacteriota bacterium | reverse complement strand
CGCCAGCTTTCACGAGTGGAAGAAGCAGCAGAGCGTCTTTTCGGGGCTGGCCGGATTCCGCATCCGCAGCCGCAACAACGGCTTGGCCATGCTGCTCAGCACGGATCAGGACTCGATCCGCGTCAACGGACTCATGATCAGCGCCAACTTTCTGGAGGTCTTGGGTGTGGCGCCGCTGCTGGGGCGTGGCTTCGCAGCCGGAGAGGATGAACCCGGCACACCAAGGGTCGCACTGGTGAGCTACTCGTTGTGGAATTCGCATTTCGGTGCCGACAATGCGGTGATCGGGCAAGTCGTGCGGCTCAATGGGACGCCTCATGAGATCATCGGAGTCCTGCCGTCCGACTTTTACTTCCCTCCTCCTGTACAGGCCTTCGGTTCCGTGGTTGAGCATGCCGCCGAAATTTTCATCCCTTACTGGATCGACCCCAACGACCGGGGTGCCCGTGCGATTCGCAGCCTGGCACGCCTGCAGGCGGGGGTCGGAATTGAGCAGGCCCTGGTAGCACTGCAGCCGGTGGCCGACGGCTTGGTGGAGAGGTTTCCCAAGAGCACTGCCAAGGACTTGAAGCCCGTCCTGATGCCCCTGCACAGCCAAGCTGTGGACCAGAGCCGTTCCAGGCTTCTGTTCCTGCAGGGAACCGTGGGCTTGATCCTGCTCATCGCCTGCGTCAACGTCGCCAACCTGATTTTGGCGCGCGGGGCTTCCCGACGGCACGAGATCGCTTTGCGGGCCACATTGGGCGCCGGCCGCGGGCGCATCGTCCGCATGCTGGTGACCGAGAGCCTGCTGCTGGCATTGGCGGGCGGCGCGCTCGGCTTGGCCGTGGCGTCTGCCGCCATGGCGCCTTTGGCAAGGTTGGGGGCTGATCATGTCCCCCGGCTGGGGCCGGTTGAGGTCGATTCCACGGTGCTGATCTTCAGCCTGCTCCTGATCATCCTGACAACTTTGATCTTCGGCCTCCTGCCAGCCCTGCAAGCCTCCCAAATGAGCCCTGCAAGATCTCTTCAGGCGGGTCGGAGTGCCATCGGAACCGGCGCTGGCGGCCGCTTTTTCCGCCGGGTCCTGGTGATTTCTGAAGCGGCTCTCGCCATCATCCCCTTGATCGCAGCAGGCCTGATGCTTCGCAGCCTCTGGCTGGCACAGCAGGTGGAGGTCGGCTTTGAGGCCTCTGGAGTGATCAGCGCTCAAATGCAGCTCCCCGACCATCGCTACCCGGACCAGGATTCGATCCTTCTGTTTTGCGACCGGATGATGCGTGACTTGCAGTCGCTGCCCGGCGTGGAAAAAAGCGGGGCTGCCAGCCTGCTTCCCTTCAGCGGGGGCCGCTCAGGCGGAGTGTTTGTCGTCCAGGGCCGACCCCATCCCAACAAGGATACCCGGGCCGACCATACTGCGGACTACCGATACATCTGGCCGGGCTATTTCGAAACGCTCCGGATCCCCCTCCTCGAAGGCCGCCTCTTCGACGAATCCGACCGGTCGCAGGCTCCGCCCGTCGCCTTGGTGGATGAGACCCTTGCCCAAAGGCTCTGGCCGCAAGGCGGCGCGGTGGGCGCCCAATTGACCTGGGGTGATGAGACCCTCTGGAGAGAGGTGGTGGGTGTGGTGGGAACTGTGCAATACCAGCGACTTCGCCCTCAACCGGAGGTCCAAGGCATCATTTACCTGCCCCAGGCCCAGGAACCCCAGAGGCTCATTTCAGTTGTGCTGCGCACTGCCGGGCCACCCGTCGGCCTTGCGGCCCCCGTTCGCCAGCAGATCGCCAGACTGGACGCTGAATTGCCCGTCGAGCTGCGCACCCTGCAATCCTATCTCTACGAGGCTCAGGACGGGCAGCGATCCCCGGCCATTTTGCTTGGCATTCTGGCCGCCCTGGCTTTGCTGCTGGCCGCTGTGGGCCTTTACGGAATCCTGTCTTATTTGACACGCCAACGCACTCAGGAAATCGGCATCCGAGTCGCACTGGGCGCCTCCCGCCAAGAAGTATTGCACCTGATGATGTCACAAACAGCCTGGACAGTCCTGATCGGGCTGATCGCCGGACTGGCTGGTGCTGCGGCGCTTTCCCGTTATCTGGCCTCCCAGTATCTTTCCGGCATCCTGTTCGGCATCTCCCCTTTCGACCTGACAACCTACCTCGGCGTGACCCTTGTCTTCTTGGCCATCGCCGCACTGGCCAGCTACCTTCCAGCCCGCAGGGCCCTCAGCATCGATCCCAGCGATTCGCTGCGCCTGGAATGATCCAGGGAATGGTTTCCGGGCGGTCAGACAGAGATTCCGGGTTTCGGGTTCCAGGTTCCAGTTTTCAGATCCCGGAACCCAGAACCTGGAACCCAATACGCCTTCTCCTCGAAGCATAACCTGCTCGAACATCCGACAGTCTTAAACAAGCCTTGGAAATGGCAGTCCAACTGCGGTTATATCGCTCACGCTAGCTAAACTTGGCTTTGAATAATTGAAGACTATAGCGATTTCCTAAAAGGATGGATCAATAATGAAATTTTGCACCACCAGATTCTTGCTATTGACAAGAGCATATTGAAAGATTGACCTATCGAGAGGGGCAACATGGGTGGCTCGGGCCGTTTGTCGGCCAGGAGATTTTTAAGGGCTCTACGGTAGGTTCAATTTCCAAATACTCTTGCCGAAATAGCAAGAGGCTTAACACAAGGAGGCTCCGCAATATGAACCGCGAAGCGAATCAAAGGATTTCTACCTTTCGGCGCATCAGGCGCAAAGCGGCGATCGCCACGCTGGCTCTGGCCGGATTGGTTGTCACGTCGGCTTTCGTCGTCTACTGGCTGCCTGTGGACTATTCCGAGGCACGCAGCCAGGTCAAGGCCGGCCACAAGCTGGAGGCGGCCTACCTGAAGTGGAAGCGAGGGCACGAGGAACAGGGCGGCGACAGCAATGTCGTCCTGGCCGTGGGCTGGTCCAAGGCCTATTCACGTGAAGTGACCAATGCCGGCGGCTATGTGCGGCTCGATCTGATCGAGGGAACCGCCCAGGCTGAGATCCTCGATATCGGCGATGCTGACATCTCCGATCTTTGGGCCATCGACAACCAGGAAGGGCCGGGCCACAGCGCAGCGCCGGACCAGGGAGACCGGATGCTCTTGCTGGGCCGCCTGCAACGGCAAGGCGATAAGGCGACCTTGGAAGCCGAATTGGGCAACGCCTTCGAAGACTTCGAGGTCGATTTGGTGGTGGCTACGCCCTCCGGCAAGACCCCCCTTCAGCAAGGAGTGCTCTTCGGCGCCCCCACACTCTTTCAAAGGCTTTACACACGAGCACGCCTGGGAGGCTTTGAACAGCCTGACGGAGACGGTTCGCTGCTGCAGCCCGTTTTGGCAAGCTCCCTGGTCCCCTCCTTCGATCCGCTCATTGAAGAGGGCGCCGAGCTCTTCTTCAACGAGACTTTCAACGGCAACGGACGCACCTGCGGGACCTGCCATCCCTCCGACAACAACCTCACCATCGACCCTGAGTTCATCGCCAAGCTCCCCAAAACCGATCCCCTTTTCGTGGCCGAATTCATACCCGCGCTGGCCGAAAACTTCGAAAAGCCCAAGCTGATGCGCAAGCTGGGGCTGATCCTGGAAAACACCAACGGCTTCGGCGATCTGGAAAACAGCTTCACCATGCGCGGGGTGCCGCACACGCTGGCCCTGCCCATCTCCCTGAACCCGGCGCCGGGCGGGGCCGATGGATCGACCGTGCCGCCGGTGCAGAGGACCGGATGGTCCGGAGACGGCTCCCCCAATGACGGAAGCCTGCGCCATTTCGCCCAGGGCGCCATCACCCAGCACTTCCCACTCACTTTGGCACGCTCGCCCGGCTCCGACTTCCGCCTGGCCACCGACCCTGAATTGGACGCCATGGAAGCTTTTCAGCTTTCGTTGGGACGCCAAGCGGAGCTGAACATTTCCGCGATTACGCCCAAAGACAAGATCGCGGCCCGCGGCAAAGAACTCTTCCTCAACGAAGGCCGCTGCAACGCTTGCCACGCCAACGCGGGCGCCAACGTGTCGTTCATTCCGGGAGGCTTCAACTTCAACTTCGACACGGGAGTGGAGAATCTGCCCGACCAGCCGGCCGACTTGATCGATGCGGCCAACAATCCGCCCGATGACGGCTTCGGCAACCCCGGCAACGGAACCTTCAACACACCGGTGATCGTCGAGGCGGCCGACACGGGCCCCTTCTTCCACAACAACGCCATCGAGACCATTGAGGGCGCCGTGGCCTTTTACAACAGCGATGCCTTCAACAACTCGCCGGGCGGC